>DAMABW010000004.1:0-33908 GCA_031999925.1 Massilia sp.
ATGTCGTCGGTCGCGTCCGGCTTGAACAGCGGGCTGTAGTTCTTGTGCAGTTCGGTGGAAATGTAGTTCAGCCAGCCCAGGGCTTCGTAGCGCGCGATTTCTCCGACGGCAGGCAGCAGGTTGGCCTGCGGCGCCAGGTCGGCCAGGTACTGGACGATGGCCGGGCCTTCGGTCAGCACCGCGCCATTGTCGAGTTCGAGTGCCGGTACATAGCCGTTCGGATTGATGCTGCGGAAGTCCGCGCCGCCAGCCGTGAGTTTCTTGCCGAGGTCGACGCGCTCGGTGCTGAAGGCCAGGCCTGCTTCGAGCAGGACGATGTGGGGGGACAGCGAGCAGGCGCCGGGGCTGAAATACAGTTTCATGAAGATCCTTTGTCTGGTGAAGAGCATGGCGATACGGCCGGCCCGGACGGCTGCAAACGGCGCCGGGGCAGCGCGAGAATACCGGAATCAGGACCTGCCTGCTTGAGGCGGCGCAATCCGCCCGGTGCTTACGCAAGACGCGGCGAAACACCGGCCTGCCCTGGTGGGCGCCGGAAGTAACATGAAAGGGAAAACGCGTCCTGGACAGGACGTGGTAGGAAGCCGGCAGCGTGCGCGGCGCCTTAGCGCGCCGGGCAGCTGCCGCGCATTACCGATGGCACGGCAAATAAATTTGCCATGCCGCCGGTATTAGTGCGCATAATTACCGGTCGACGACGAAGCTTCGTTGCCTTGCGATTGCTGCTGTTGCTGTTGCTGTTGTTGCTGGGCTGCTGCTGCGGCCTGTGCTGCCTTCTCTTCTGGTTTCGGGCGGCCCTGGGCATCCGACAGGCGGTATTTGGTGCGGCGGTCGCCCATCAGGTCGCGCAGGTCGCGGATGCTCATGCCGGTGACTTCGTGCATGCGGATCAGCAGCGAGGCGCCGACCGGCAGGCGGTGGTGGCGGATCTTGCTGATGACCGGCGGGGCCACTTCCAGCATGCGCGACAGCGCAGCGTCGTTTTTCAGTTGCATCTTGCCGAGCAGAATGTCGAGCAGATGGTTGGGGTTGTAGCTTTCCTGTGAAGACAAAGCATGATGTGCCATGATTTTTACCTCGTGAGTGTGGTTTAAAATAGTTCCGTTACGAACTTTGTAAATGACTACCTTCTGTCAACATAAGTTCCCGAACACGCTCTTGAGTCATTGAATAGTACTAATCTGAATCTTGACTTAAGAAACATGCCGGCGCGCATGCGCTCTGCTTAACACTCCCCCAAACGCACTTGTCTTTCAAACAAATTATCAGACTCGCACAGTATTTGAACATCCGTCCTGAGCACATGAGTCATTGTTGGAAATCAAGCTATCGTGTGGAAAGCTTGTCACATAGTCATTTCAACACATGGGGATAATTTGTGGCGCACGCAAGAGATTTCTTCCGTTAATTTGTGTGAAAGAATTTTCGCCGAACGTATTGATTTACAACAGGAAATATCTTGAGCAAAGCCTGACTCCGCCTTGTACGCCGCCTTTTGGTTCCTCAACGCAATTTAACAATCTGAGCAGATTGGCAATACGGTTGAGCCAGGCAATTGGTGATTCTTGGCAGCATTAACTCTAGTCTCCCACACGCCGGTTTTCGGCTTCAAACAGGGATTTACGGTAAACTCGCTTGACGCTTTGTCAAAGCGCGAGCATTTCTTTTAACAAAGCATTCCATGCAGAAAAAAGTATTTATCAAGACCTTCGGTTGCCAGATGAACGAGTACGACTCGGACAAAATGGCCGACGTGCTCGGCGCGTCCGATGGTCTGGTGCGCACCGATAAACCGGACGACGCCGACGTCATCCTGTTCAATACCTGCTCGGTGCGCGAAAAAGCGCAAGAAAAAGTATTCTCCGACCTCGGCCGCCTGCGCGAACTGAAGCGCCAGCGCCCCGACCTGATCATTGGCGTCGGCGGCTGCGTGGCTTCCCAGGAAGGGCAAGCCATCGTCAAGCGCGCCCCGCACGTCGACATGGTGTTCGGCCCGCAAACCCTGCACCGCCTGCCGCAGATGATCCGCGAGCGCCGCAGCTCCGGCACGGCCCAGGTCGACATCAGCTTCCCCGAAATCGAAAAGTTCGACCACCTGCCTCCTGCCAAGGTCGAGGGCCCGGTCGCCTATGTGTCCATCATGGAAGGCTGCAGCAAGTATTGCAGTTATTGCGTCGTGCCCTACACCCGCGGCGAGGAAGTCTCGCGCCGCTTCGAGGACGTGCTGACCGAAGTGGCCGGCCTGGCGGCGCAAGGCGTGAAGGAAATCATGCTGCTCGGCCAGAACGTGAATGCCTACCGCGGCGCCATGGAGGGCGGCGACACGGCTGACTTTGCCTTGCTGCTCGAATACATTGCCGATATTCCCGGCATCGAGCGCCTGCGTTTCGTGACCAGCCACCCGAAGGAATTCACCCAGCGCCTGATCGACGCCTTTGCCAAGATCCCGCAACTGGTGAACCATTTGTATCTGCCGGTGCAGCACGGCTCCGACCGCATCCTGCAAGCCATGAAGCGCGGCTATACCGGCCTGGAATACAAATCGATCATCCGCCGCATCCGCGCGGTGCGCCCCGACATCACGATCTCGTCGGACTTCATCGTCGGCTTCCCTGGCGAGACCGATGCCGATTTCGAAGCCATGATGAAACTCGTGCAGGACATCGGCTTCGACAACAGCTTCAGCTTCATCTTCAGCAAGCGCCCGGGCACCCCGGCCGCCAACCTCGAAGACGATACCCCGCACGAGGTCAAGCTGGCGCGCCTGCAGCGCCTGCAAGCCCAGATCGACGCGAATACCCGCAAGCTCAGCGCGGCCATGGTCGGCACCGTCCAGCGCATCCTGGTCGAGGGACCATCGAAGCGCGACCCGAACGAGCTGCAAGGCCGCGCCGAAAACAACCGCGTCATTTATTTCGCCCCGGGTGCAGCGGGCGACGCCCTGATCGGCCAATTGGTCGACGTACGCGTCACCGAGACCCTGGATTATTCCCTGCGCGGCGAACTCGTCGCCAATCTCGATACGATTGCCAAAGCCAGTTGAAAACCACTCCTACCCAGCCTTCGTACTTCATTCCCGAGCCGCTCGATAACACGCGGCTTGCCCACCTGTGCGGTCCGCTCGACGAAAACCTGCGCCAGATTGGTGCGGCGCTCGACGTGACCATCTTCCGCCGCGGCGAAAAGTTCATCGTCACCGGCGCGAATGCCGAGCGCGCGGTCGAATTGCTCGAACGCTTCTATGCGGTGGCCAACAAGGTCGTGCCGATCGAGGAAGTGCAGCTGGCCCTGGTGGAACAGCGCGCCGGCCTGCGTCCGACGATCGAGGGCGCCAAGCCCGCCGAGGCCCCTGCCGCAGCCGAAGCCGAAGCCGAGCCCGATGAAGAGAATGCAGAACTGGTCAGCCCGACCCTGAAGACGCGCCGCAGCGACTTACGCGGCCGCACGCCGCACCAGATCCAGTACCTGCGCGCCGTGCTCGAACACGACATCAGCTTCGGCATCGGCCCGGCCGGTACCGGCAAGACCTATCTCGCCGTGGCCTGCGCGGTCGATGCGCTGGAGCGCGATGCGGTAAAACGCATCATCCTGACCCGTCCGGCGGTGGAAGCCGGCGAACGCCTCGGCTTTTTGCCGGGCGACATGAGCCAGAAGGTCGATCCTTACCTGCGTCCGCTGTACGACGCCTTGTATGACCTGCTCGGGTTCGACCGCACGCAAAAGCTGTTCGAAAAACAGGTGATCGAGATCGCGCCGCTGGCCTACATGCGCGGCCGCACGCTGAACCACGCCTTCGTGATCCTGGACGAAGCCCAGAACACGACGGTCGAACAGATGAAGATGTTCCTCACGCGTATCGGCTTCGGCAGCAAGGCCGTGGTCACCGGCGACGTGACCCAGGTCGATTTGCACAAGACCCAGCGCTCGGGCCTGGTCGACGCCATGCACGTGCTGCGCGACGTGCGCGGCATCGCTTTCTCCCAATTCTCCAGCGCCGACGTGGTGCGCCACCCGCTGGTGGGCCGCATCGTCGACGCCTACGACAAAGCCAGCGAAGTCCAGGAACTGGGCGCGCTTCCAAAGACCACGACTGCCCGCAATGCAAGAAAAAAACCATAACCTCGAACTCGACGTCCAGTACCCGGACGCGCGCCTGGAAACCACCATCACCCCGGAGATGGTCGAACGCTGGGTGCGCGCCGCCCTGCTGGGCCCGGCCGAACTGGCGATCCGCTTCGTCGACGCCGCCGAAGGGCAAACCCTGAACCGCGACTACCGCGGCAAGGACTATGCCACCAACGTGCTGACCTTTGCCTACAACGAAGGCGAGGAACTGGCCGAGGACGACCCGGTGCAGGCCGACATCGTGCTGTGCACCGACGTGCTGCAGCGCGAGTCGGACGAGCAGAAAAAAACGCTGGAAGAACACGCGGCCCATTTGGTGGTGCACGGCGTGCTGCATGCCCAGGGCTACGACCATGAGCATGACGAGGAAGCCGAGGAGATGGAACAGTTCGAGCGCGATGTAATGGAAGCGCTGGGCTACCCGGATCCGTACGCGGAGAAGTGATGGGAACAATGACGGGGGTAATACGCCCATCATTGGAGAACGCGGGGTTCGTAGGGTGGGCTCTCGAGCCCACGCGGACGCACCGATAGCGAGCCATTTTCATATCCATCACCCGGCAAGCGATGAGACCGCGTGGGCACAAGTGCCCACCCTACAAGGTCAACATCAAGCCTTCAACTGCTCCCCCACCGGCAACTTCCGAATCCGCTTCCCGGTCGCCGCAAACAGCGCATTCGTCAACGCCGGCGCAATCCCCGCCGTCCCCGGCTCGCCAATCCCGCCCGGTTCGTCGCGGCTGTTCACGATGTGCACCTCGACTAGCGGCGCCTCATGGATACGCATCATGCGGTAGTCGCCAAAGTTGGTCTGTTGCACGCGCCCCTTGTCCAGCGTGATCTCGTTCCACAACGCCGCCGAGGCGCCGAACACGATCCCGCCTTCCATCTGCGCGATGATCCCGTCCGGATTGATCGCCTGCCCGCAGTCGACCGCGCACACGACCCGGTGCACGCGCACGTCGCCGTCCGGTCCGACCGACACTTCCGCCACCTGCGCCATGTAGCTGCCGAAGGCAAACTGCGTCGACACCCCGCGCCCCACCTTGCGCCCGGCAATCGGCTTCAAGGGCTTGCCCCAGCCCGCCTTCTCGGCCGCCAGGTTCAGCACGCCCAGCGTGCGCGGCGATTTTTCCAACAGCGCCCGCCGGAACGCCACCGGGTCCTGCTTCGCCGCCCCCGCCAATTCATCGATGAAACTCTCGACCACGAACACGTTATGGGTCGGCCCCACGCCGCGCCAGAAAGCGGTCGGCACGCCCGGCGGTTCATGTCGCACATATTCCACGCGCATGGCCGGAATCGCATACTGCAAGTCGGCCGCGCCCTCGACCGCATCCGGATCGACGCCGTTCTTCACCGCCGGCGGCGCAAAGCGCGCCATGATCGAGGAACCGGTCACGCGGTGGAACCAGGCCGCGGGTTTGCCCTTGTCGTCCAGGCGCGCCGCCAGGCGGTCCACGTAATACGGACGGTACATGTCGTGCTGGATATCCTCCTCGCGGGTCCAGATGAACTTCACCGGTCCCTTGGCCAGCTTGGCGAACGACACCGCCTGGATCACGTAATCGACTTCCAGCCGACGCCCGAAGCCGCCGCCGATATAGTAGTTATGCACCTTTACCTTCTCGACCGGCAACCCGGATACCTTGGCCGCCGCGCCCTGGGCCAACGCCGGTACCTGGGTGCCGACCCAGAGGTCGCAGCCATCGGCGCGCAAGTCTACCGTGCAATTGATCGGCTCCATGGTCGCGTGCGCCAGGAAAGGCAACTCGTAGACGGCTTCGATCTTGCGTCCGCCACCCTCGTCGTTCAGCACCTTCAGCGCGTTGCCTTCGTCGCGCGCCACCGCGCCTTCGCCCTGCGACACCTTCAGCATGTCGGCGACGATGCCCTGCGAAGCCACCGCGGCATGCGCGCCATCTTCGAAACGCGGCGCGGCAGCCGCCAAGCCCTGTTTCGCGGCCCAGAAGTGGTCGGCCACCACGGCCACCGCCCCGGCCAGGCGCAGTACCTGGCGCACGCCCTTCACGGCCAGCGCCTTCTGCTCGTCCACCGCCACCAGCTTGCCGCCGGTCACCGGCGAGGCGGCGACGGCGGCAATGCCCATGTTCGGCAGGCGCGCATCGATACCGAACTGGGCCGTGCCATTCACCTTGGCCGGCGAATCCAGGCGGCGCATCGTCTTGCCGATCAACACGAATTGCTCGGGGTCCTTCAACTTGACGTTCTTCGGCAACTCCATCGTCGAGGCCGCATCGACGAGTTCGCCGAAGTGGGCCGAGCGGCCCGAGGCCTGGTGGCGCACCGTACCGGCCACCACCTGCAGATCGGCCGTGTCGACATCCCATTGCTTGGCCGCCGCCTGCACCAGCACGCCGCGCACCATGGCGCCGGCTTCGCGCAGCGGCCGCCAGGCGCCGCGTACCGAGGTCGAGCCGCCCGTTACCTGGCCGCCCAGCAGCGGGTCGGCATACAGTTCGTTGTTGGCCGGCGCCTGCTCCAGCTTCACTTTCGACAGGTCGGCGCCGAGTTCCTCGGCCAGCAGCATCGGCATCGAGGTAAAGGTGCCCTGCCCCATTTCCACCTTGTGGATGATGAGGGTCACGATGCCGTCGCGGTCGATGCGGATAAAGGCGTCGCGTGCCAGCCCGGCCGGGGTGTCGGAGTGCTTGGTGGACGCTTCGCCGACGGCTTTTTCCGGCGGCGCTTCCTTGCGGTCGTCGTCCTTGCTGCAGCCGAACAGCGAGAAGCCGAACAGCAGGCCGCCGCCTGCGGTGGCGCCGAGTTGCATGAAACGGCGGCGCGAGCTGGCAACAGCGCGTTGTTCTTTTTTGACTTGGCTCATATGCGCTCCTTATTTGGCGGCCGCGATCTTGATCGCGTGGCGGATGCGTCCATAGGTGCCACAGCGGCAGATATTCCCGCTCATGGCATTGTCGATGTCGCTGTCGCTCGGCTTCGGCGTGGCTTTCAATAACGCCGTGGCCGACATGATCTGGCCGGATTGACAGTAGCCGCACTGCACCACGTCGATCTGGCGCCAGGCGTCCTGCACCTTGGCGCCCACCGGATCCTTGCCGACCGCCTCGATGGTGACGATCTGCTTGCCGGCCGCGGCGGACACGGGCGTGATGCAGGAACGGATCGCCTGGCCGTCGAGGTGGACGGTACAGGCGCCGCACAGGGCGACGCCGCAGCCGAACTTGGTGCCGGTCAGGCCGGCGACGTCGCGCAATGCCCACAGCAGGGGCATGTCGTCGGGAACGTCGAGGGTGGTGGTGTTGCCGTTGATCGTGAGGGCAGGCATGGGCGCTCCAGTATATTTTGAGCAATAACTATATTCCATGTCCGGCCGGCTTGCTGGACACCCTCATGGAAGCGCACGCCTGCGCAAAAATCAGGCAAGGCCGCTTTTGGTGTATGCTTATGCCCATCGCAACAACGGCTTCACGCCAACTATGCCCGAGTATCCCAGTGACGTCCGATCGGACGCCAAACCCCACCGGTCGCTCTTCGAACGACTGACCGCACTCATCTCCCCTGAGCCAGAAAATCGCACCGAGCTGCTCGAAGTGCTGCACGAAGCACACGAGCGCAACCTGATCGACGCCGACGCCCTGTCGATGATCGAGGGCGTGTTCCAGGTCTCGGACCTGTCGGCGCGCGACATCATGGTGCCGCGTTCCCAAATGGACGTGATCGACATCACCGACCCGATCGAGGAATGGCTGCCGATCGTGCTGGAAACCCAGCACTCGCGCTTCCCCGCCATCGAAGGCGAGCGCGACAAGGTGGTCGGCATCCTGCTGGCCAAGGATTTGCTCCGTTATTACACCGAGAACACCTTCGACGTGCGCGCCATGCTGCGCCCGGCGATCTTCATTCCCGAGTCGAAGCGCCTGAACGTGCTGCTGCGCGACTTCCGCGCCAACCACAACCACATGGCGATCGTCGTCGACGAGTACAGCGGCGTGGCCGGCCTGATCACCATCGAGGACGTGCTGGAACAGATCGTCGGCGACATCGAGGACGAATACGACTTCGACGAGGAAGAAGACAATGTCCTGTCGATCAAGGAAGGCCAGCAAGGCCCGCGTTGGCGCGTCAAGGCGCTGACCGAGATCGAGCAGTTCAATGAAGAAATCGGCGCCGACTTGCCGGAAGACGAAGCCGACACCGTTGGAGGCTTCGTTGCCAGCCACCTCGGCCGCATGCCGCACAAGGGTGAAGAATTCATCCTGGGCAACCTGCAATTCGAGGTGCTGCGCGCCGACGCCCGCCAGATCCACGTGCTGCTGGTCGAAAAACTGCCGCCGTCCCTGCACAACAGCGACGACGACTGATGCTGCTGCGTCGCCGCTCTGCCCCGGCCACGCCGGCTGATCCCGCTGCGCGCGGGACGAAGCCGTCCGCCGCTTCCCTGGTCGTGGCCGCCCTCGCCGGCGGCGCCTCCCTGTTCTCCTTCGAGCCCTTCGGCTGGTGGCCGATACAGTTCGTCCTGCTAGCCTGGCTGTTCTACCAGGTCGGCCTGGGCGGCTCGGTCAAGCGCGCCACCCTGCTCGGCTGGGCCTTCGGCTTCGGCTGGTCGGTCGGCGCCATGTTCTGGCTGTACACCTTCATGACCCGCTTCGCCCATTTGCCGGGCATCCTCGGCGTGATCGGCGTGGTCCTGCTCGGCCTTTACATGGGCCTGTTCGGCGCGTTTGCGACGGGTATTTCGGCCTGGCTGCGCCAGCGCTGGTCGCTGCCGATTTCCGCCTTCGTGCTGCTGGTGTTGCCGGTGGCCTGGGGCGTGTCGGAGTGGATGCGCGGCTGGGTGTTCACCGGCTTCCCCTGGTCGGTGTCGGGCTATGCGCACGATGCCTCGCCGCTGGCAGGCTACGCGCCGCTGATCGGCGTGTACGGCATCGGCGTGGTCGTCGCCCTGTGCGCCGGCTGCCTGGTGATGCTGACCCAGCGCGCACGCGTTCCCGCCATCGCCCTGCTGGCGATCGTGATGGCGGCCGGCGCCGGCTTGCGCACCCTGGAATGGACCCAGGTCACCGGCAATCCGCTGACCGTGCGCCTGCTGCAAGGGAATATCCCGCAAGACCAGAAGTTCGACTACGCCTTCCTCACCAGTATCCTGCAGCGTTACCACGGCATGATCACGGCCGCGCCGGCCGACCTGATCGCCACACCGGAAACCGCGGTGCCGGTGTTCCGCCACCAGCTCGACCCGAGCTACCTGAACAGCCTGCAGAGCTTTGCCAGCTCCAGCGGCAGCACGCTCGCTGTCGGCATGCCGCTGCTCGATGGGCCGCAGCAGTACGCGAACAGCGTGGTCACGATCACGCCGCAGCCGCAGCCGCAGCCCCAGGCTTACCGCTACGACAAGGCCCACCTGGTCCCCTTCGGCGAATTCATCCCGCCCGGCTTCCGCTGGTTCACGGACATGCTGAACCTGCCGCTGAACGACGCCACCCGCGGCAAGGCGCTGCAGGCGCCGTTCGCCGTGAAAGACCAGCTGGTGCTGCCGAACATCTGCTACGAAGACGTGTTCGGCGAAGAAATCGCGTATCAACTGCGCGCGGCGCCGCGTCCGGCGACCATGCTGCTGAACATGTCGAACCTGTCCTGGTACGGCCAGTCGAGCGCGGTGCCCCAGCACCTGCAGATCTCACGCATGCGCACCCTGGAAACCGGGCGCCCGATGCTGCGCGCGACCAACGACGGGGCCACCGCCGTGATCGACCACCGCGGCCAGGTGACCCACCTGCTGCCCTTCTATACCGAGGGCACGCTCACGGCCACCGTGCGCGGCACGACCGGCATGACACCCTTCATCCGCTTCGGCAACCTGGGCTTCCTGGTGCTTGGCGCGCTGGCGCTGGCCGGCGCCTGGTTCGCCGGACGACATTACCGACAGAAAAAGGCCAATCTCGTATAGATGAGTCGAATCCGGCCCCAGAAGGCCGGTAAAACCCGCTAGAATTGGTCATTTGGCAAACTTACCGTGACCGCGGCTTCGACGCCTGCGGCGCCCCATCGAGATGCTCACATTCCAACAAATCATCCTGACCTTGCAAACCTACTGGGACAAGCAAGGTTGCGCCCTGCTCCAGCCGTATGACATGGAAGTCGGCGCCGGCACCTTCCATACCGGCACCTTCTTGCGCGCGATCGGCCCCGAGCCTTGGCGCGCCGCCTACGTGCAGCCGTCGCGCCGCCCGAAAGACGGCCGCTACGGCGAAAACCCGAACCGCCTGCAGCACTATTACCAGTACCAGGTGGTCCTGAAGCCGGCGCCGGAAAACATCCTCGACCTCTACCTCGGCTCGCTCGAAGCCCTGGGCCTGGACCTCAAGAAGAACGACGTACGCTTTGTCGAGGACGACTGGGAAAGCCCGACCCTGGGCGCCTGGGGCCTGGGCTGGGAAGTCTGGCTGAACGGCATGGAAGTCACCCAGTTCACCTATTTCCAGCAAGTCGGCGGCCTCGATTGCAAGCCGGTGCTGGGCGAAATCACCTACGGCATCGAGCGCCTGGCGATGTACCTGCAAGGCGTGGAAAACGTCTACGACCTGGTCTGGACCGAGTGGGAAGAAAACGGCGTCAAGAAGACGCTGAGCTACGGCGACGTCTTCCACCAGAACGAAGTCGAGCAGTCGACCTACAACTTCGAGCACGCGAACACCGAACTGCTGTTCCAGGCCTTCGCCAACCACGAATCCGAAGCCAAGCGCCTGATCGAACTGGAACTGACGCTGCCGGCCTACGAGCAGATCATGAAGGCCTCGCACAGCTTCAACATGCTGGACGCGCGCGGCGCCATCTCGGTGACCGAACGCGCCGCCTACATCGGCCGCGTGCGCACCCTGTCGCGCCTGGTGGCCCAGGCCTACTACGATTCGCGCGAGAAGCTCGGCTTCCCGATGGCGCCCGGCGCCTCCAAGCTTGCTGCCTGATCTCGACCAGATAAGAACATGAATATGAACCAGACTCTCCTCGTCGAAATCCAGACCGAAGAACTGCCGCCGAAGGCGCTCGTCAAACTCGGCGCCGCCTTTGCCAACGGCATCGCGAACGGCCTGAAGGCGCGCGACTTCCTGGAAGGCGACTCCGTCGTCACCGCCCACGCCACCCCGCGCCGCCTGGCCGTCAGCATCACCAACGTGCGTGACACCTCGCCCGACAAATCGATCCGCGAAAAGGTGCTGCCGGTCTCGGTGGCCCTGGACAAGGAAGGCAATCCGAGCGCCCCGCTGGCCAAGAAGCTGGCCGCCCTCGGCTTCCCCGACCTGCAGATCAGCGACCTCGAACGCGCCCAGGACGGCAAGGCCGAATCCTTCTTCTACACCTACACCGCGGCCGGCAGCGCCCTGGCCGGCGCCCTGCAGGACGTGCTGCAGGAAACCGTGGCCAAGCTGCCGATCCCGAAGGTCATGAGCTACCAGCGCCCGGACGGCGCCACCGTGCAGTTCGTGCGTCCGGTGCACCTGCTGCTGGCCCTCCACGGCGACCAGGTACTGCCCCTGAACCTGCTCGGCCTGGAAGCCGGCCGCGTCACCATGGGCCACCGCTTCCTGTCGCATGGCGGCCAGATCACCGTCCCGCACGCCGACAACTACGCTGCCGTGCTCGAAAGCGAAGGCAAGGTCCTGTCGAGTGCCGAAGCGCGCAAGGAAAGCATCCGCACCCAGCTGCTGGAAAAGGCAGCCGGCGACCAGGTCCTGATGCCGGAATCGCTGCTCGATGAAGTGGCGGCCCTGGTCGAATGGCCGGTCGTTTATGAATGCAAGTTCGAGGACGAATTCCTGGCCGTGCCGCAGGAATGCCTGATCCTGACCATGCAGACCAACCAGAAATACTTCGCCCTGACCGACGCTGCTGGCCGCCTGCGCTCGCGCTTCCTGATCGTCTCGAACATCGCGACCGATGACCCGTCGGCCATCGTTGGCGGCAACGAGCGCGTGGTGCGTCCGCGCCTGTCCGACGCCAAGTTCTTCTTCGAGCAGGACAAGAAGAAGACCCTGGAATCGCGCCTGCCGCTGCTGGCCAACGTGGTCTATCACAACAAGCTGGGCACCCAGGCCGAGCGTACGCAGCGCGTCACGCGCCTGGCCGGCGCGATTGCCAAGCGCCTCGGCTACGATGTGCAACTGGCCGAACGCGGCGCCCAATTGGCCAAGGCCGACCTCTTGACCGACATGGTCGGCGAGTTCCCTGAGCTGCAAGGTATCATGGGCACCTACTACGCGCGCCACGACGGGGAGCACGAGGAAGTCGCCCTGGCCGCGTCCGAACACTACCAGCCGCGCTTTGCCGGCGACGCCCTGCCGACCACGAATACCGGCCTGGCCGTGGCCCTGGCCGACAAGCTGGAAACCCTTGTCGGCATCTGGGCCATCGGCCTGCAGCCGACCGGCGAAAAGGACCCGTTCGCGCTGCGTCGCCACGCCCTGGGCGTGATGCGCATGTTGGTGGAAAAACGCCTGCCGCTGTCGCTGTCGGAACTCCTGAGCGACGCCGCTGCCGTCTTCGAAGGCCAGTCCGCGTTCAAGGACCCGACGACGGAAGTGAAAGCTTTCATGCTGGACCGCCTGCGCGGCATGCTGCGCGAGCGCGGCTTCACGCCGAACGAAGTCGAGGCGGTGCTGGCCCCGGACCCGGACCGCGTCGACGACGTGGTGCAGCGCCTGGAAGCGGTGCAGGCATTCGCCGCCCTGCCGGAATCGGCTTCGCTGGCCGCCGCCAACAAGCGCATCACCAACATCCTCAAGAAGAACGAGGAAGCGATGCCGCAGGACGCCGCCATCAAGACCGACTTGTTGGTGGAGCCGGCCGAAAGCGCGCTGGCCGCCAAGATGGGCAGCCTGGAGTCGAGCGTGGACAGCGCCTTTGCCGCGAGCGACTTCGCCGGCGCCCTGAAGACCCTGGCGCAGATGCGCGACGAAGTCGACGCCTTCTTCAACGACGTGATGGTGATGGCCGAGGACCTGGCGCTGCGTAACAACCGCCTGGCCCTGCTGGCCGAACTGCACGGCATGATGAACCGCGTGGCCGACATCTCGAAGCTGGCCGCCTAATACAATAGCACCATGAAGCTGATCATCCTCGACCGCGACGGGGTCATCAACCACGATTCGCCGGACTTCATCAAGAGTCCGGCCGAATGGGTGCCGATTCCCGGCTCGCTCGAGGCGATCGCGCGCCTGAACCAGGCTGGCTATCGCGTCATCATCGCCTCCAACCAGTCAGGCATCGCGCGCGAATTGTTCGACATGCCGACCCTGAACGCGATCCACCAGAAGATGCACAACGCCGCCCAACTGGTCGGCGCCGACATCGACGCGGTGTTCTTCTGCCCGCACGCGGCCATCGACAACTGCGACTGCAGGAAGCCGAAGGCCGGCATGTTCGAGGAAATCAGCAAGCGCTTCAAGGTCAGCCTGAAAGGCGTGCCGACGGTGGGCGACTCGTTGCGCGACCTGCAGGCCGGCTTCATCAGCGGCTGCATTCCCTATCTCGTCTTGACCGGCAAGGGCGAAAAGACCCACCAGACCGGCGGCCTGCCTCCGGGCACCCAGGTGTTCCCGGACCTGGCCGCGATGGTCACTGCCTTCTTGAAAACACCGTCCACTACCAGCCCCACCTGACTCCGAAAGAGAGCACGTTCTTGCGTACCGTCGTCCCGTTCCTGCGTTCCCTGCTGTTTACCATCGTGATGGTGCTCGCCACCGTGATCTGGGCCTGCGTCTGCTTCCTGGCCGCGCCCCTCCCCTACAACAAGCGCTTCTGGGTCACCTCGCGCTGGAACGTCTTCATCATCTGGTGCGCGAAAGTCATTTGCGGCATCCGCTACGAATTCAAGGGCTACGAGAACCTGCCGGACGCGCCGGCCGTGGTCCTCTCGAAGCACCAGTCGGCATGGGAAACCATCGCCCTGCTGCCGAACCTCACGCGCCCGCTGGTCTTCGTCTTCAAGAAGGAAATCCTGTATATCCCCTTCTTCGGCTGGGCCATGGCCTTGCTGCGCATGATCCCGATCGACCGCAAGGAAGGCAAGAACGCCTTTGCCCACGTGGTCCGCCACGGCAAGCGCCGCCTCGCCGACGGCCAGTGGATCATCATGTTCCCCGAAGGGACACGCATCCCTGTTGGAAAAAAGGGAAAGTACAAGAGCGGCGGCACCCGGCTTGCCATCGAAACCGGTGCCGTTGTCGTGCCGATCGCGCATAATTCAGGTGAGTGCTGGCCGAAGAATTCGTTCATCAAGCGTCCCGGTTTGGTGACCGTCTCGATCGGCAAGCCGATATCGCCACTGAATCACACTCCCGACAGCCTGATGCAAGAGGTCGAAAATTGGATAGAATCAGAAATGCGCGTCATTTCGCCCCACGTCTACACCGGTGGCTGAACGAAGTCGGGAACCTGATCACCGCCTCTTCTTCGCAGCAAAGCGTGAACGCACCCAAGCCGGACGGGTCGCAGCTGGACCTGTTCGCACGCGACCCGCGCCTCGACCCATGGCGGGCGCCCGCGCCGCCTGCGGCCAAGCCGGCGCCGCCTCCGCCTCCCCAGCCATTGTTCAAGGCGCCGCCCGCGCCGCCCCGCATCACGCTTCCCTCCCCGCCGCGCACGCCCGACGATCCGCCCCTGAAGCGCATCGTATTGGGCCAGTACGCGGTCGACTATGAGCTGAAGCGCTCGTCGCGCCGCTCGATCGGCTTCATGATCGACGACGACGGCCTGCACGTGACGGCGCCGCGGCGCGCGACGCAACCTTCGATCGAGGAAGCGATCCGCGCCAAGCAGCGCTGGATCCTGATAAAGCTGCACGAACGCGGCGAACGGCGTGCACGCCAGGCCCAGCGCGCGCCGCTGCGTTGGGAAGACGGTGCGCGTTTGCCTTACCTGGGCGGCGACATCGTCCTGCGGCTGGAGCCGGCGGCGCGCAGCCACTGCGTGTTCGATGCTGAAACGCGCGAGCTGCGCATTGGCGTGACGGCGGGGCTGACGGAGTGGCAGCTGAAGGAACGCGTGAAACTGTGGTTCCATGCCGAGGCAAAGCGCCTGTTCACCGAGCGGCTGGATTTCTATGCGCCGCAGCTGGATGTGCATTACCGCTCGATGACCCTGTCGTCGGCCGGGACGCGCTGGGGCTCGTGCACGGTGGCGGGGAATATCCGCCTGAGCTGGCGCCTGATCCACTACCCGCTGGCGCTGATCGACTACGTGGTGGCGCACGAACTGGCGCATTTGCGCGAGATGAACCACAGCCCGGCGTTCTGGGCGGTGGTGGGGTCGGTGTACCAGGATTACGACGGCGCGCGGCTGGAATTAAGGCGGCGCTCGCATGAGATGCCGGTGTTGTTTGCGGAGTGAGGCGGGCGCGTTCGCGCTCCGTTTCGAATGATCGGATGGTATACCGCGTGGGCACAAGTGCCCACCCTACCAAGACCATAACACCATCCATGGCGTTGGTTTTCGTAGGGTGGGCTCTTGAGCCCACGCTGTATAGAACCTTAGAAAATCGCGCGGCTTTTCCCGCCGTCAGCGCAACGCATTCTCGCGCCTTGCATCCGCCAGCAACTGCATCCCGCGCTGCTGCGCCTCGTTCAGGCAGCGAAACGGAATCGGCAGCGTCCCGCGCTTCAGGACCATCATGAATCCGCGCGAATAGGTGCGCACGGCAGTCACGTCGGCCCAGTCGATCAGGGTCACGCCGCCGCTGGTGCGCACGATGCCGTGGCGGTCGATGGTGAATTCATAGGTGCGCTTGCCGCGGCCGAGCAGCACGAAGTGCATGGCCGCGCTGGCGGTGCTCTTGATGCGCAGGTAGAGGCTGGCCGGCCAGCGGATGCGGCGGCGCCGGATCAGGAAGCCGCCGTGCTGCCACATGAAGCCGATGTACTCGCGCAGCGTGTAGCGGACAAAGAAATGCAGGTCGCATAAGACCGCCGCAGCAGGGTTGGATGGCGCCGGGCTGCCGGTGGCGGCGCTATAGAAACCTTCTTCGCTGCCTTCGGCAGGTTGATGGGCCATCATGGCCATCGGTTTTCCATTGCGTGCCGGTCCCGGGTGATTTGACGACAACATGCGCATCCCCTTTTCTACCGAACTCAAAAAGCAATGGTATCAAAAGCTAGGCGATAACCCGTTGCAAGAGTTCAACAGTGCGCAGGGTCGCGCCGCGGTGGCGTCCGGCCCAGGCCGCGGCCCGGGCGCCCATTGCCGCGCGCGCATCCGCATCCGCCAGCAACTGCGCCGCCTGCGCCACCAGCGCATCGGCGTCCGCCACGCGCACGGCCCCGCCCGCTGCAACGGCCTCGATCGTCGCATCCAGGAAGTTGAAGGTGTGCTCGCCCACCAGCACCGGTTTGCCCAGCGCACAGGCTTCGATCAGGTTCTGTCCACCCAGGGGCAGCAGGCTGCCGCCGATGAAGGCGCAATCGCAGGCGGCGTAATACGCGAACATCTCGCCCATCGAATCGCCGAGCAGCACGTCCGCTTCTACCTGAGCATCGTCCATCTGCGAGCGCCGCTGCAGCGTCAGGCCGCGCGCAGCCACCATCTGCGCCACCTCGTCGAAACGCTGCGGATGGCGCGGCACGATCGCCAGCAGCGCATTCACCGGCTTGCCTGCCAGGCGCCCCCAGGCGTCCAGGACCAGGGCTTCTTCGCCATCGCGCGTGCTCGCGCACAGGAATACAGGCCGCTGCCCGCAGCGCGCGCGTAGCCAGGCACCCTTCTCCAGCGCCGCCTCGGGCGGCACCACGTCGAACTTGATGCTGCCGGTGACCGCCACCTGGGGCGCACCGAGCGAGCGGATGCGCTGCGCATCGTCGTCGGTCTGCGCCGCCACGGTCGTGATCGCGCGCGCCGCATCCATCATGATGCCGCCGAAGCGCTGGCCGCGCCGCAGCGAGCGTTCCGACAGGCGCGCATTCACCAGCGCCACCGGCACATGTGCAGCCGCGCAGCCGGCGATCAGGTTCGGCCAGACCTCGGTCTCCATCAGGATGCACAACTGCGGCCGGAAGTGGCGCAGGAAGCGCCGCACCAGCAGGCCGGTGTCGTAGGGCAGGAAGGATTGCACGACGCGCTCGCCGTGCTTGCCGAACAGCGCGGTTCCGGTGGCGCGGCCGGTCGGCGTCATGTGGGTGAGCAGGATGCGGCAATCGGGCCAGCGCGCCAGCAGCGCCTCGACCAGCGGTTCGGCGGCGCGCGTTTCGCCAACCGAGACGGCGTGTACCATGAAGGTCCGGCGCGGCGGCAGTGCAGCTCCGTAGAAGCCCAGGCGCTCGCCGACGTGCCGGCGGTAGCCCGGCTCCTTGCGCCCGCGCCACCAGAGCCGCCCCAGCACCAGCGGCAGCGCCAGCCACCAGAGCAGCGAATACAGGGTACGGTTCATTGCGTGTCGAGCAGCTTGCGCGCGGCGGCGATGACCTCATCGGCGGACGGCGGCGCGCCCATCTCGCCCAGGTTGACGATGCGCGGCGACCAGTTGCCCTCGGTCTTCCACTTCGGCGAATCGCAGTAGATTTCGACCGTCGGCCGGTAGAACGCGGCGGCGATGTGGGTCAGGCCGGTATCGACGCCGACCGCCAGCGCGGCCTGCTGGGCCACCGTCACGGCGTCCATCATCGACAGCTTCGGCAGCACGCGCGCATGCGGCATGCCGGCGGCCAGGGCTTCGGCTTCCTGTTTTTCCTTGTCCGAGCCCCAGGGCAGCAGCACCGGCATCGGCGCCAGCGCATTGCCTAGCGCGATCCAGTTCTGCGGCGCCCACTTCTTGGCGTCGCGCGCGGTCCCGTGGAAGAACACGGCGTAGCCCTCGGCCGGCAGCCAGTCCGGCCGGTTTGATACCTGCGGCGCCGGCAAGCCGAAATCGGGCGGCGTGTCGACCGCGTAGCCGAGCGCGGCGCCCGCCACCAGGCGCCCGCGCGCCACCGCATGGGTGCGCGGATCGAGCGGAATGCTTTCGGTATGGAAGAAGCGCGAGATGCCCTCGTAGCCCGAGCCTTCGCTGCCGTTGGCCAGGCCGACCTTGCGTCCGCCCGGCTTGACGCGCGCGGCGCCCATCACGGCGCCGGTCTTCAGCAGGCCCTGGGTATCGAACACGATGTCGTATTCCTCTTCGCGCAGGGTGCGCCAGAAAGCTTTCACCTCGGCGCGGGTCTCGGGTTTGCCGAGGCCCTTGCGCCAGCGCCGCAGCGCGAACGGAATGATCTTCCGCACGTGCGGGTTCAGGCGCACCAGGCTGACATAGCCTTCTTCCACCACCCAGTCGATCGTCGCCTGCGGATCGTGGCGCAGGATATCGGCCACCATCGGCAGGTTATGCAGGACGTCGCCCAGCGACGACACCCGCACCAGCAAAATCTTCATGCGCTCTCGCTTCAGAACGGCAGCTTGGCGTCCGGTTTGGCGGCCAGGATCACGCCGCGGAACTCGTCCTGGATGCGCGCCAGCGCCGCCGGATTCTCGCCTTCGAAACGCAGCACCACCACCGGCGTGGTATTCGAGGAACGCGCCAGGCCGAAGCCGTCGGCGTACTCGACGCGCAGGCCGTCGATGTCGTTGATCTTTTCCGACGTTGGGAAGGTCGCGTCGCTACGCAACTTGTCGATCAGCGCGAAGTTCTCGCCCTCTTCCAGGTGCAGGTGCAGTTCCGGCGTGCTGGTGGCGATCGGCAGCGCGTTCAGCACGCTCGACGGGTCGTCGTGGCGGGTCAGCAGTTCCAGCATGCGCGCGCCCGAGTACAGGCCGTCGTCGAAGCCGTACCAGCGGTCCTTGAAGAAGATGTGGCCGCTCATTTCGCCGCCCAGCGGGGCGCCGGTTTCCTTCAGCTTGGCCTTCACCAGCGAGTGGCCGGTCTTGTACATCAGCGGACGGCCGCCGTGCTGCTCGATCCATGGGGCCAGGTGGCGCGTGCACTTCACGTCGTACAGGATCTCGGCGCCCGGGTTGCGTTCGAGGACATCGGCCGCGAACAGCATCATCTGGCGGTCCGGATAAATGATGTGGCCATCCTTGGTGACGATGCCGAGGCGGTCGCCGTCGCCGTCGAAAGCCAGGCCGATCTCGGCGTCGGTGCTTTGCAGGGCGCGGATCAGGTCCTGCAGGTTTTCCGGGTGCGCCGGGTCCGGGTGGTGGTTCGGGAAGTGGCCGTCGACTTCGCAGAACAGCTCGACGACCTCGCAACCCATGCCGCGGTACAGGTCCCCAGCGAAGGCGCCGGCCACGCCGTTGCCGCAGTCGACCGCGATCTTGATCGGGCGCGCTACCTTCACGTCGCCGACGATGCGCTCGAGGTAGGCGGCGCGGATGTCGTGGGTGCTATACGCGCCCTTTTGCTCGGCGTCCTTGCCGTCGTGCGCCGCGATGCTGTCGTACAGTCCGGTGATGGCGTCGCCGTAGATCGCTTCGCCGGCCAGCACCATCTTGAAGCCGTTGTAGTCCGGCGGGTTGTGGCTGCCGGTGACCATGATGCCCGAGCGCGTGCCTTCGAGGACGTTGGTGGCGAAGTAGACCATCGGGGTGGCGACCATGCCCAGGTCGACGACGTCGACGCCGGCGGCCTGCAGGCCTTCGGCCAGGGCCGCAGCCAGGGCCGGCCCCGACAGGCGGCCGTCGCGGCCGATCACGACCTTGCGCTCGCCCTTGGCCAGCGCGGCCTTGCCGAAGGCCTGGCCAATGGAACGCGCCACGCCGGCGTCGAGCGTGCTGTCGATCACGCCGCGGATGTCGTATGCCTTGAAAATCGTCTTCGAAAGAGCAACCATGTTTTACCTTGAGAAAGCAGCGGCAGCGGGCGCACGCAATTCGCAGGCGCGAATGGGCGCAGCATTGCCAAATGTTAGAGGGATGACAAAACAGGGAGTATTGTAGCGGCAAGCGCGGCCAAGGGGTAAAACCCCAGGCCGCGTGCAGGGTGATTCACCGACGAGCGCCGGCGAATCGATGAATTGGATACGGTATCAGACGCGCAGTTTGTCGAGCGACTTGCCGCCTTCGACCCATTCCTTGACCCATTTCGGTTGACGGCCGCGGCCGGTCCATTGCTGGGATTGGTTATCCGGGTGACGGTAACGCACGGCGACCGAACCGGTTTTCGCACCGCGGGCATTGGTGGCGATCAGATCTTTCAGCGGTACGCCCACGCTTTGGGCAATTGCCAGGATTTGTTCGCGCGCCTTCTGCACTTCCTGTACTTCGCGCTTTTTCATTTCCTGTTTGATTTGCTCCTGCAGATTGCGCAAATCACCTACCGACATATTTGACAGATCCATCATCGTTCCTCGAGAGTTGAGTTAATCCAATTCCGGCGAATTCTCACCAAATGTCGCAATATACTACATTGGCAATTTATTGCCAGTCCTTCTTGCGCCAAATCAGCCACCGCGGGGACCTGAATCGAACGATACGCGCATACAGCCACAGGTAACTGATAACGAACAATAAACAGAAAACTATCAATACGCTCGTATTCTGCCAGAATAAAGTCGCAGGGATCACCGCCATGAGCGAAAAAAGCCACAAATAAGGCGAGGTCCTGGCATTGCGCTTGAGCAGTGCGCGCGCTTCTTTTCTTCCGACCGTCCACCGGACTACCCGCCTGAATATCAGGCTGTGCAGATGTATTCCATCCGGCACCGCCGGCGATTTTCCTCTCACAAACATTCGTCGATAAGCGGAAAACAGGGTTTCGAAAGCCGGATAAATCAGCAGCAAAGCCGCATACCAGGTCGAGACTTCGGGATTGCGCATCACCAGCAGCAAAGCCAGCTCGCCCAGCATGAAGCCGATGAAATAGGCGCCGCCGTCGCCAAGGAATATCAGGCCCACCGGATAATTCCAGACCAGGAAGCCGGCCGTGGCCCCCGCCACCGTCAATGCCGCCACCAGCACGAATACATCGCCCACCTGGAGCGCGACGTAGGCCAGCGACAGCAGCATGCAGATGGTGACCATGCTGGCCAGGCCGTTGAATCCATCGATGATATTCACCGCATTCGCAATGCCGGCCACGGCCAATACGGTGAGCGGCAGGACGATCCAGGCCGAGAGCATGAGTACCCCGAATGGCAGGTCGAGGCGGTCGATTTTCGCGTCCAGCAGCAGATAACCCAGCAAGGCCCCGCCCATGGTCAGCAGGAGCCGGCGCGATGCGCGCACGTTACCGGTGTAATCCTCGACAATCCCGCCGATAAACGCGACAAAGGCGCTGAACAGCAGCGCCGCCATCCACTGCAGCAAGGGCGGTTCGCGCCAGATCGAAATGGCGGCACTGACCACGACCGCAAAATAAATCGGCAAGCCGCCAATGCGCGCAACGAGATGGGTATGGGCGCGTTGTACGCCCTGGAAATCGCTGTCGAGTGCAGGCTCGTGCAATTTCGCCTGCTTGATTACAAGCAGGGTCAGCAGGGTCGAACAAACAAAACTTACCAGGAATGAGAACATGGTTATCCTGCGGTTCCGACTCGGCAGGCAAGCGCCCGCGGTGCGCGAAAAGACCCAGCTGTACAGCAATACAAAACACCACCTGATGCATTGAGGCTCTTGCAAAGGCTATAATTATATTGTAACCGGATAAACGTTTTCAGCCCCAAACACATCAGTTTATCTTGTGACATCTGCGCACAATTGAGCAAAATCGGGTGCAATCGGATTGATGCCGGAATCGACAACAGAAATGGCGTAGAGAAACTATTTTGAAGCGCGTGGGCGCTTAGGGAAAATCGCAGCGATCGGCATCGCGCAGCAATTGTCCGCTCCGGTCTTTTGGCGATATAACCGGCGCCCCGGCCAGGGGCCAGGCAATTCCCAGGGCCGGATCATTCCACAACAGGATGCGTTCGTGCGCCGGCGACCAGTACGAGGTGATCTTGTAGAGGCATTCGGCGCCCTCGCCCAGAGCCAGGAAACCATGGGCAAAACCCGGCGGTATCCATAACTGGCGGCGGTTGGCGGCACTGAGCTCCACGGACAACGCGCGGCCGAATGTCGGCGATGCCCGGCGCATGTCCACCACCACATCGAACACCGCGCCTTTTACCACGCGCACCAGTTTTCCCTGCGGCTCGCCCACCTGGTAATGCAGGCCGCGCACGGTATTCGCTACCGATACCGAATGGTTATCCTGGACAAAATGCGGACGCAGGCCGGTGGCCTGCTCGAAAGCGCGCAGATTGAAGGTTTCGAAGAATGCGCCGCGCTCGTCTTCGTGCACGGTCGGCTCGATCAGCAGCACCTCGGGAAAGGCGGTCGGCAGCATCTTCATCAAGAATACACGCTCCGTCAATGGATGTTCCGGTTGTCGCGCAGGCGCCGCCGCAAGCCGCGCCGAACCGGCGCCCGCGAAAATCATTTAGTATGCCAGCACGGCAGGCGCGCGCTGCGCTGCGTCCATGCCGGCATGATCCAACAGAAAAAGAACAGACAATGAAAACTTATGTCATAGGCGACCTGCAGGGTTGCGCCCACGAGGCCCAGGCCCTGCTCGACAAGATCGCCGACGATGCCGCCGGCGAGGCGCGCATCCTGTTTGTCGGCGACCTGATCAACCGCGGCCCGGAATCGCTGATGGCACTGCGGCGCATGAAGGCGCTGTCGGAAGCGAGCGCGGGCCGGGTCGAGGCCCTGCTCGGCAACCACGACCTGCATTTGCTGGCGGTGGCTGTCGGCGCCCAGAAGGCGAGCAAGTCCGACACCCTGGACGAGATCCTGGCCGCCCCCGACCGCGACGACCTCATCGCCTGGCTGCGCCAACGCCCGCTGGCGATGTTCGTCGACGCCCACCTGATGGTGCACGCCGGCGTCGCGCCGCAGTGGGATGCGGCGCAGACGATGGCCCTGGCCGGCGAAGTCGAAGCGATGCTGCGCAGCGAGCGCTGGATCGATTTCCTGGCCCAGATGTACGGCAACCAGCCGGACCGCTGGGACGACGACCTGGAGGGTATTCCGCGCCTGCGCTGCATCGTCAACGCCCTCACCCGCATGCGCCTGTGCCTGCCGGATGGGACCATGGACTTCGCGCACAAGGAAAGCGAAAGCGGGCCGGAAGGTTCGGGGCTGGTGCCGTGGTTCGATCTGCCGGGACGCCGCACCAACGAGGTGACGGTGGTGTTCGGGCATTGGTCGGCGCTGGGATTGATCCTGCGGCCGAACCTGGTGGGACTGGACAGCGGCTGCGTGTGGGGCGGCAAGCTGACCGCGGTGTGCCTGGATGACCGGACGCTGTTGCAGGTGGATTGTCCGGAGTATCGGCCGCACGCCGGCAAGGCGTGACCGGGTTTTACGCGGGGCGGACCGGCGTGCCGCTGCCAAGTGCCGACGCTACCGCATCGTGCGCCGCCTGCGCCAGCTCGCGCCGGTGCGCCCCCACCGCATCGATCGGCGCCAGCGGCTGCAAGCGCGCCCGTATCGGCCCGCCGCGCAAAATCGTGAGGATGCTGTCGACAAAGGTGATCTCGCCCACGTAATCCACGTTCGGATGCCACGCCCCCTGCTCGTCGAGGTAGCTCAGCGCACAAGGCTGGACCGCCACCCCGGCGTCGATTGCAGCCTCGAACAGATTGGCGTGGAAAGGCAGCACCTGCCCCTGGTGCGCCACGGTCCCTTCCGGGAAAAACGCCACCCGCTCGCCCAGCGCCAGCACGCTGACGATGCCCTTGAAGATGTGACGCAGTTCGCGCCGGTTGCCACGCGCGATGAACACCGTGCCGGCCGCCGCCACCAGCCAGCCGAGCACCGGCCAGGCGCGGATCTCGGCCTTGGCGACGAAGCGGCAGGGGTACAGCGAATTGATGACGAAGATGTCGAGCCAGGAGATGTGGTTCGACACGAACAGCGCATGCTCGAGCACCGGAAAACCCGGCGCCTGCTCGACGCGCACGCCGCAGATGCCCAGCAGCCGGCGCGACCAGCGCCGCGTGATGCCGTCGCGCAGGCCGCGCCGCGCCCACGGGAAAACGAAGGCGCAGGCGGCCAGCCCCACCAGCAGGTGCAGGAACACGCGCGCAAGGCGCCAGGCTAGCCGCAGACGGATCATCGAATCAGAGAAAGTTCAACGCGGCGCTGCATCGTGCGGCGCCGCGTACATGCCGCTTAGCGCTGGTACGCCACGCGCCCGCCCACCACCGTGGCCTGCACCTGCCCGGTCACCTCGAAGCCTAGGAAAGGCGTGTGCTTGCCCTGGCTCGCCAGTGCCGCGCCGTCGACCGTCCAGCGCTTGGCCGGATCGAACACGACCACGTCGGCCGTCGCGCCCGGCGCCAGGTGGCCGGCGGCCAGGCCGGCGATGCGCGCAGCCTGCGAAGTGATCTTGGCGAGCGCGCGCAGCAGGGCCTCATTGCCGTGCAGCTCCTCGGCCCACTTCAGGGTCAGCGACAGCAGCAATTCCAGGCCGGTGGCGCCGGGCGAAGCCTCGGCGAACGGCAGCAGCTTCTCGTCGTCGTCGACCGGCGTGTGGTCCGAGCAGATCGCGTCGACCGTGCCGTCGACCAGGGCGGCGCGGATGGCGTCGCGGTCGCGCTGGGTGCGCAGCGGCGGCGTCAGGCGCGCGTTGGAGTCGAAGAAGCCGATGTCGGCATCGGTCATGTGCAGGTGGTGCACGCCGACGTCGCAGGTGACCGGCAAGCCTTCGGCCTTGGCCGCGCGCACCAGTTCCAGGCCGGCGGCCGACGAGATGCGGCACAGGTGCACGCGTGCGCCGGTCGAGCGCACCAGCTCGAAGATGGTGTGCAGGGCGATGGTCTCGGCCATCACCGGCACGCCGGACAGGCCCAGGCGCGAGGCCAGCGGGCCGCTGTGGGCCACGCCGCCGCGGCCGATGTGCGCATCCTGCGGACGCAGCCAGACCGTGTAGCCGAAGGTTTTCGCATACTGCAGCGCGCGCAGCAGCACGTTGGTGTCGAGGATCGGGACTTCGGCCTGGGCGAAGCCAATGCAGCCGGCTTCGGTCAGTTCCGCCATCTCCGTCAGCGCCTGGCCCTTCAGGCCCATCGTTAGTGCGCCGAGCGGGTGCACGTTGGCCTGGTCCAGGTTGCGCGCGCGGTGCTTCAGCATCTCCACCAGGCCCGGTTCGTCGAGCACCGGGTCGGTGTCGGGCGGGCAGACCAGCGAGGTCACGCCGCCCTGGATCGCCGCCTGCATCTCGGATTCGAGCGTGGCCTTGTACTCGTAGCCGGGTTCGCGCAGGCGCGCCGACAAGTCGACCAGGCCGGGCGCGACCACCATGCCGCTGGCGTCGATGCTGGTGTCGGCCGTGAAGCCGTCCGGGGCCTCGCCCACCGCCGCGACCTTGCCGTCGACGATGAACAGGTCGGCGATGCGGTCGACGCCGTTTGCCGGGTCGATCAGGCGCCCGTTCTTGATATGAAGTTTCATGCGTGCGATGTTCAAGCCCTGCCTCCCGCCAAAATACTCATCACTGCCATGCGCACCGCGATGCCGAAGGTCACCTGCGGCAGGATCACGGCCTGCTTGCCGTCGGCCACCGCCGAATCGATTTCCACGCCGCGGTTCATCGGACCCGGGTGCATCACGATGGCGTCGGGTTTCGCCAGCGCCAGGCGCTCCGGCGTCAGGCCGTAGCTCTTGAAGTATTCCTGGGCCGAGGGCAGCAGCGCGCCCGACATGCGTTCGTTCTGCAGGCGCAGCGTGATGATCACGTCGACGTCCTTCAAGCCCTCTTCGATGTTGTTGAAGACGCGTACGCCCATGTGTTCCAGGCCGCCGGGCAGCAGGGTCTGCGGGCCGATGGCGCGCACTTCCGGCACGCCGAGCGTGGTCAGCGCGTGGATGTCCGAACGCGCCACGCGGCTGTGCAGGATGTCGCCGACGATCGCCACGCGCAGCTTGGTGAAGTCCTGCTTGTAGTGGCGGATCGTGTACATGTCGAGCAGGCCCTGGGTCGGGTGCGCATGGCGCCCGTCGCCGGCGTTCACGACGTGGATGTCCTTCTGGCCGGTGCGGTTCAGGTGCTCGGCGATCAGGTAGGGCGCGCCCGACTGCGCGTGGCGCACCACGAACATGTCTGCGTGCATGGCCGCCAGGTTGTCGATGGTGTCGAGCAGCGATTCGCCCTTGGAAGTCGACGAGGCCTGGATGTTCAGGTTGATGACGTCGGCCGACAGGCGCTTGGAGGCGATCTCGAAGGTGGTGCGGGTGCGGGTGCTGTTCTCGAAGAACAGATTGAACACGCTTTTCCCGCGCATCAGCGGCACCTTTTTGACTTCGCGGTCGGAGATGCCGACGAAGCTCTGGGCGGTGTCGAGGATGTGGTGGATGATCGCCTTCGGCAGGCCCTCGATGGTCAGCAGGTGCTGCAGCTCGCCGTTCTTGTTGAGTTGCGGATGATTATGCAGTTTCGGCATTGTCGTCTTCGATGGTCAGCGAGAGTTGGCCGGCCGCGTCGCGCGCCAGCGACAGCGATTGGCCCTGTTCCAGGGTGGTGCGCACGCCGACGAAGTCGGGAGCCACCGGCAGTTCGCGCCCGCCGCGGTCGGCCAATGCCGCCAGCCGGATGCATTGCGGACGGCCGTAGTCGAACAGCACGTTGATCGCGGCGCGCGTGGTGCGGCCGGTGAACAGCACGTCGTCGACCAGCACGATGGTGGCGCCGTCGACGTTGAAGCCGATGTGGGTCGGCTTCACGTCCGGATGCAGCCCCTTTTTCGCGTAGTCGTCGCGGTAGAACGAGACGTCGATGAAGCCCAGGCGGTTCTTCAGATCGAGGTCGCCGGCCAGGCGCTCGGCCAGCCAGGCGCCGCCCGAATGGATGCCGACGATGGCGGCATCCGGCACGCCGGCAAGACCCGTGCGTACCTGTTCGAGCAAGGTGCGGTACAGCGCCTCGGCATCGAAGTCGTGTTTAGTTGTTGGCATGATCGTCAAAGTACTGTTGCAAAATGATGGCGGCCGCTTTCGCGTCGATGCGTTCGCCGCGCTTGGCGGGGATGACGACAGAGGAATAGCGTTCGTCGACCAGCTCGACGGGCAGGTTGAAGCGGCCATTGAGCTGGTTGGCGAAGCGGCGTGCACGCAGGGTCATGTCATGCTCGGCGCCGTCGGGATGGCGCGGCTCACCGACGACCAGGCGCGCCGGGCGCCATTCGTCGATCAGGGCGCCGATGCGCGCGAAACGGGTGGCGTTGTCGACGGCGTCGATGATCTCCAGGGGCTGGGCCTGGCCGGTGAGCGTATTGCCCATTGCGATGCCGATGCGCTTGACCCCAAAGTCGAATCCGAAAACGATATCAGGCATTGTCACGCATGGCCGGCCTCGGTGGCGAGCATCATCGGGTCGATGCCCAGCAGTTTGATGGCGGCGTTGTAGCGCTCCTCGATCGGCAGGTCGAACAGCACGTGGGCATCGGCGCCCACGGTGAGCCAGCCGTTACGCGAGATTTCTTCTTCCAGCTGGCCCGGGCTCCAGCCGGCATAGCCGATCGAGACCAGCATGCGTTCCGGGCCGGTGCCGCCGGCAACCGCCTCGAGCACGTCGATCGAGGTGGTGAAGGCGACTTCCTCGGTGACGTTCAGCGAGGACGAATAGCGTCCGCCCGGGCTGTGCAGCACGAAGCCGCGGTCGTCCTGGACCGGGCCGCCGAACATGATCGGCTCGTCGACCACGCCCGAACGCAGGCCGTCGGCCACCTTCAGGTCGATGCGGTCGAACAGCACGTCCATGGTCATGTCGGTCGGCTTGTTGATGACCACGCCGAGCACGCCCTTTTCGTTGTGCTCGCAGATGTACACCACCGCGCCGCCGAAGATCGGATCTTCCATGGACGGCATGGCGATAAGGAAATGATTAGCTAAATTTAACCCCGATGCGACCGGACCGATGTTTCCCAGGGTTTCGCTTCCCTGCGACAGGCCGGCCATGGGCAGAGTTTTGACGACTTTACTCTTCTTCATATGCTGACTCTCTCTTGGCTCACGCGCTGATTGTCCACTAGTATCCAGACTACAACATTAGGTTTTTCATTAGTTTACACTGAAACGCCGGGCAGCCACCCGGCAGCGTGGTTTGCACGCAGCGGCAGGAGGAGCACACGCGACGTAATGGGAGGATACAAGCCAGTAAAATAGCGCGTCGCTCCCTACGCTGCGTTGACCGAACACACAATGATTCCAGTAAGCAAGTCCCTCGTCTGGTTCCGCCGCGACCTGCGCGCTTTCGACCATGCCGCCCTGCACCACGCCCTGCGTGCCTCTGCCGCCGTCTACTGCGTATTCGTCTTCGATACCGACATCCTGGCCAGCCTGCCGCGCGACGATCGCCGCGTGCGTTTCATCCACGCCAGCCTGGTCGAGCTGGACGCCGAGCTGCGCCGCCTTGGCGGCGGATTGATCGTGAAGCATGGCGCGGCGCGCGAGCTTATCCCGGCCCTGGCGGCCGAACTGGAGGTAGGGGCGGTGTACGCGAATGCCGATTACGAGCCGGGCGCCATCGAACGCGATGCCGTCGTCGCCGCGGCGCTGGCCGCGGACGGGCGCCAGCTGACAGGCTTCAAGGACCAGGTGGTGTTCGAGAAGAGCGAGGTGCTGACCCAGGCGGGCAAGGTGTATGGCGTGTTCACGCCTTATAAAAATGCCTGGCTCAAGCGCCTGGCGGCCGAGCCGGCAGCGGTGGCGCCGTGGCTGATCGAACCGCATGCGGCGTCCTTCGCGCCAGCGCCCCCGGGTTCGTCCATGCCGAGCCTGGCCGATCTCGGCTTCGACGACGGTCCCCTGCCCGCCCCGGCCGGCATGGCGGGCGCCACCGAACTGTTCGAAAGCTTCCTGCCGCGACTGGCCGACTACGGCACGGCGCGCGACTTCCCGGCGCAGGCCGGCACCTCGCAGCTGTCGATCCACCTGCGCTTCGGCACCACCTCGGTACGCCACCTGGTGCGCACGCTGCAGCAGATGATGGCCATGGGCGCCGGCGGCGCGGGTGCGCCGGTATGGCTGTCGGAACTGGTCTGGCGCGACTTCTACGCGATGATCCTGTCGCACCATCCGCACCTGGTCGAGCGCTCGTTCAAGCCGGCGTTCGATGCGGTCGAATGGGAAGCGGGACCCGAGGCCGACGCCTTGTTCGCGGCCTGGTGCGAAGGGCGCACCGGCTATCCGCTGGTCGATGCGGCGATGGCACAGCTGAACCAGACCGGCTTCATGCACAACCGGCTGCGCATGGTGACGGCCAGCTTCCTGGTCAAGGACCTGGGAATCGACTGGCGTTGGGGCGAGCGCTATTTCGCCGGGCGGCTCAACGATTACGACATGGCGTCGAATGTCGGCGGCTGGCAGTGGGCGGCGTCGACCGGGTGCGATGCGCAGCCGTGGTTCAGGATCTTCAATCCGGTGCGGCAGTCGGAAAAATTCGATGCGCGCGGGGAGTTCATCCGGCGTTATCTGCCGCAACTGGGCAAGCTCGATGCGCGCGATGTGCATGCGCCGTGGCTGGTGCCGGCGGATGAACTGGCTGCGTGCGGGGTGGTGCTCGGACGGGATTATCCCGAGCGGGTGGTCAAACATGACGAGGCGCGGGAGAAGACCCTGGCGCGGTTTGCGGTCGTGAAGGCTGGCGTGACGCCAGACGATTGATCAAGGGTTCGACCGCGTGGGCACAAGTGCCCACGCGGTTACAACACATGCATGTCGAACCGCCGCATCAATCCGCCGGCGGCATCTCCCCACCCAACAAGCCCGCAATCGCCCCCAGCAGCACCGGCTCCTGGAACGGCTTGCCGAAATAGGCATTCACGCCCAGCCCCATCGCGTAGTTGCGGTGCTTGTCCGCCGTGCGCGACGTGATCATGATGATCGGGATGGCCTGGGTGGCCGCATTGCTGCGCACGTGGCGCACCAGGTCGAAGCCGTCCATGCGCGGCATCTCGATGTCGACCAGCATCAGGTCGGGCCGCACCTCGGGCAGTTGTTCGAGCGCGTCGACGCCGTCCTTGGCCAGCGCCACGCGGTAGCCTTCGCGCTCCAGGAAGCGCTGGGTCACGCGGCGCACGGTCAGCGAATCGTCGACCACCATCACGGTCGGCTTGTGCACCGCCGGCACCGGGTGCAGCGGCACGTCGATCATCGGCGCCGCCGTGCCGGCATTACGGCCCAGCGCCAGCGGATTCAGGATCAGGACGATGTCGCCCGAGCCGAGCACCGTGGCGCCGGCAATGCCCGGCACGCGCGCCAGCTGCGGGCCGAGGTTCTTGATGACCACCTCGCGGTTGCCCAGCACCTCGTCGACCTGCAGCGCGATGCGCTCGCCGCCGCTGTGCAGCAGCATTACCGGACGCGAACGCAGGCCCGGCTCGAAGGAACCGGCTTCGCCCAGCAGCGCCGGCAGGTAGTGGAAGTGCAGCACCTCGCCCTGCACTTCCAGCACGCCGGCCGTGGCCGCCGCAAGCAGGTCGGGCTCGCGCACCGGCAGCACCTGCTCGACCAGGGTCGAGGGCAGCGCATAGGTCTTGCCGGCGCTGGCCACCAGCACCACCTGCGTCACGGCCAGGGTCAGCGGCAGGTGGATGGTGAAGCGCGTGCCCTGGCCCGCATCGGAGGCGATGACCACGCGTCCGCCCAGCGCCTGCGCTTCGGAACGCACCACATCCATGCCGACGCCGCGTCCGGCCAGCTCGGTCAGGGTGTCGGCGGTCGAGAAGCCCGGCGCGAAGATCAGGTCGGCCGCCTCCTTGTCGCCGATCTCGGCATCCGGCTCGACCAGTCCCTGCGCACGCGCCTTGGCGCGGATGCGTTCCAGGTCCAGACCGGCGCCGTCGTCGGAGAACTGCAGCACGACTTCGTTGCCCTGCTGGCTGACCTGCACCAGCACTTCGCCGGTTTCGTTTTTGCCGGCCTGCGTGCGCGCGGAGCGCGGCTCAATGCCGTGCACGATGGCGTTGCGCAGCAGGTGCTCGAAGGGCGCGGCCATCTGCTCCAGCACGCTGCGGTCGATTTCCACGCCGCCGCCGCGGATGTCGAGGTTGACGCGCTTGTCGGTTTCCTTGGCGGTCTGGCGCGCCACGCGGAACAGGCGTTCCGACAGGCTGGCGAACGGCACCATGCGAACCCGCATCAGGTCGCGCTGCAGATCGCGCGTCATGCGCGACTGCGCCGCCAGTTCCTCGTTGGCGCCGTCGACGCTGCGCGCCAGCGATTCCTGGAACGAGGCGACGTCGTTCACGCTCTCGGCCATCATGCGCGTGAGTTCCTGCAAGCGCGTGAAGCGGTCGAATTCGAGCGGGTCGAATTCGCGCTCGCCGGCGATCGACATGCGCGAGGCGATCTGCGATTCGGCCTGCATCTCGACTTCGCGCAGCTGGCGGCGCAGGCGCACCAGGTTGTCCGAGAAATCGTTCAGCGCGGTCTTCAGCACGCCCATCTGGTTTTCCAGGCGCGAGCGCGTGATCGAGACTTCGCCCGCCTGGGTCACCAGGCGGTCGAGGATGTCGGCGCGCACGCGCACCAGCGGGGTACGGGCTTCGGCCTGGGTGTCGGCGCTTGCCGCCGGCGGCTGGACAGGCATGGGGGCGAGTGCGGACGCGGGAGTCTGGCTCTCGGCCACGTCGGCGCCCGCCTCGGCGTTCCCGGCCTCCGACGACGCCGCCGGCTTGACCAGCTGCTCGAACAGCACCAGCGCCTGGTCGTAGCTGGCCATCAGTTCGTCGAAGGCGGCCGGCGCCGTGGTGCCGGCGTGGACCATGTTCTCGACCTGGGTTTCCAGTTCGTGGGTGTGCTGGCCGATGCGCATCGCGCCGGCCATGCGCGCGCTGCCCTTCACGGTATGCAGGGTACGCAGCAGGCCCTGCGCCGGCGTGGTGTCCTGCGGGTCCTGCTGCCACTGGCGCAGGCCGTTGCTGATCTGCGGCAGCAAATCGGCCGCTTCTTCCAGGAACACCGGCAGCAGGTCGGAGTCGAGTTCGTCGTGCACGGCCGGCTCGGTGTTGAGCGCCGGAGCGGCGATCGCTTCGTCCAGCGTCACCGGCAGCGCCACGGCTTCGAGGTCGGGCACGGCGAGGCTGTCGGCCAGGCTGGGCGCTTCGTCAAAGGCCGAGGGCACGGCCGCTTCCGTGTCGATGTCCTCGGGTGCGGCGAGTTCGAGGTTGATCGGCAGTTCGATCGGCTCGGGTTCGGCCAGCCCGAGGTTGATCGGCAGTTCGATCGGCTCCGGTTCGGCCAACTCGATGCTGTCGGCGAAATCGGCTTCGGCGGCCGCCAGCGTGTCGCTGTCGGTGACGGTCTCAGGCGCCGGCTCGAGCGGTTCGGCGATGTCCTCGACCGGCGCGGCCGGCTGCAGGTTCGGGGCGTCGAACAAGTCGTCGATGTCGAGGCCGAAGAGCGCGTCGATGTCGTCCTCGATGGCTGCCCTGGCCGGCGGCGCCGGCTCAGGTGCTGGCTCAGGCGCCGGTTCGGACGCGGCTTGCAGCGGCGGCGGATCGGCCATCAGGCTGTCGTAGGTCTCGGCGAACAGGGTATCGAGGCGCGCCGCCAGGTCCTGGGGCACGTCGCCGTACACATCCTCGGCCTGCTGGGCCGTGAACTGTTCGCGCAGCGCTGCCAGCGCCGCCAGCAGTTCCGGCTGCGCCGGCGCCAGTTCGTCCTGTGCAAAGGCTTGCAGCATCTGGCGCACGCGCGCCAATACCGCGTCCAGCACGTCGTGCTGCTGCGGCGCCAGTTGCGGCGCCGGCTCGCCCAGGTGTTCGAGCGTGGTTTCCAGGGCCTGGGCCAGGTCGCGCAGCGCCTCGAAGCCGACCGTGGCCGAGGTGCCGGCCAGGGTGTGCACCGCCTTCAGGGCGTCGGGCGTGACGTCGCGGCCCGGCTCATGGCGCCACTCGCCGAAGTCGCGCTCCAGCGTGCGCAGCAGTTCGTCGGTTTCGGCGACGTAGATGTTGTACAGGGCCAGCGGGATATCGAGCGTGCCGACACGGCGCACGCTGTCGTCCTGGGCAGGCGCCGGACGGGTGGCGGTCGGCAGGGCGAAGACGTTGCTGTGGGCCGGCGGCGGCGCGAAGGCTTGCGGCGCAGATTCGTGTTCGATCGGCTCGGGTTCGATCGGCTCGGGTTCGGCTTGTTCGGATTCGAGCGCGGTCGTTTCCGGCTCGTCCATCGCCGGCGCTTCTGCTTGCGCCTCTTCGGGCAAGAAGGCCTCGCCGGCCTGCACGCGTTCGGCGGCGGCAATCAGGCCGGCGCCGCTACGCGCCGACTGCCCGCCCTGCGCCAGCTCCGCCACCCAGGGCAGTAGCTGGGCGTGCGCGTGTTCGGCCAGCGCCAGCAGGTCCGGCGTGGCGGCGCGGCCGTCGGCCAGCCAGACGTTCATCACGCGTTCCAGCGCGGCCGCGGCGGCGGCGAAGTCGTCCAGGCCGACCATGCGCGCGCTGCCTTTCAGTGTATGGAAGGCGCGGCGCACGATGGTCAGCGCGTCCTGTGCGGCCGGATTGGCGTGCAACTGCGGCAGCGTGGTGGCGACCACCTCCAGCACTTCGCCGGCTTCGGTGACGAAGATCTCGAGCAGCTCGGCGTCGATGGCGTCCGGCTGCGCGTCGGCGTCGGCATCGGCCGGTACCGGCGCCGCTTCCGTCACGGGCGCGGACGCCGCGACAACTTCCGCAGCCTGGCCGGCCGCATGCGCATGCGCCTGCTCGATGGTCAGTTCGCGCAGCAGCCCGGCCGCTTCGTCGAAGGCGAAGCGGCTCTTCGCGCTCTCGCTGTTCTGGGCCAGCATGTCGGTGAAGAAGCCGAGCGCGCCGATATTCCGGGCGATGTTGTGCAGCGGCGCGGCCTGGGCGGCGACG
>DAMABW010000004.1:33918-36370 GCA_031999925.1 Massilia sp.
CCCTCGCCCAGCGCGCGTACCGCGTCGCGCACGTGCACGGCGGCGCGCGCGGCCTCGTCCTGGTCGAGGATGCGCAGCGCGCCTTCGATCTGATGCAGCAGCGGCGCGGCCGCGTCGAGCGCGCCGCGCTTGAGCTGCGGCTGGTCGTAGTATTCGTCGAGCAGCTTCTCGACCTGGCGCAGCCCGCTCTTGATTTCACCGGCCAGCACGGCCACGGTCTGGCCCTGCTGGATGCGGCCGGCCAGTTCGTTCTGCCATTGCGGCGCGTCCGGCGGCGTGGTGCCGGCGGCCAGGGCCAGCAGGCGCTGTCCCACCACCCCGGCATGCTGGTCGAAGTCGTCGGGCAGCTGGCGCACCTGGTCCAGGCCATGTTCGACGAACAGCATGGCAGCCGCCATCTCCAGCCCGAACTGGTCGTTGCGGCCGGAGGCGATCGAATCGCTGGCCGCCTGCCCGAGTTCGCGCAGCAGCCGGGCCAGCGCCGGCGCGCCGAGTTTTTCGCTGGCGCCGGCCAGCGTCGCCAGGGCCGCGTTGAAGTCCGCTTCGCGGGTGTCGTCGGCGTGCACCGCCAGTTGGTCCCAGTCGGACTTCGAGCGCGCCAGCGCTTCCTTGGCTTCCTTCAGCGCCGCCGGATCGACCTTGCCGTAGCGGCGCTCTGCATAGTTGGCGGGCACTGCGCCTTCGAGCCGGAAGGCGCTCCGCAGCCCGGCCGCTTCGCCCTCGGCGTCGGGCACCGAGGCGATGAAGAACAGCGCGTCGCGCAGCAGCGTGTCCGGCAAGCCGGCCTGGCCTTGCGACAGGCGGCGCAGCTGCAGGTTGACCTGGCCGAACAGCTGTTTCACATACAAATCGGCGGGCAAGGCGCCGCTGGCAACGAGGGTGGCAAAGCCGTGCAGCGCGGTCCAGAAGGTGCGGGCGCGGGCGTCGCCGCTTTGCGCCAGCGGCGCGATGGCGTCGGCCAGGGTCCCGGCATGCTGGCGCTGGGCGTCGGGGTCGGTGCTTTTCAAATACGGCAGCAGCGACTTCTCGAAGCGTGCGCGGCAGCCGGCGTAATCGGGTGCGCCGTCGGCCAGCGGCGCCGGCAGGTCGAGCGTGACCGCCGTGTCCACCACCAGCAAATCGGACGGATGCACGCGCTCCGCGCCCAGCAGTTCCTGCAGCGCGCGGTAATACGGGAACAGGCGTACCGGCTGCGGGCGTGCAGGCTGCGGCGCGCTGCCCGCGACCAGCTCTTCCAGGTATTCGCCGATGGCGCCATAGGCGTCGCGCACGATTGTCGCGTTCTCGATCGTGCAGGCCAGCGAGCGGTCCTTGAAGCCGTCGAGCGCGCGCTCGGCGGCGGCGGTGACCAGCCCCACCCCGTCCACGTCCACCATCTGCAGCGCGCCGTGGGCCTGGTGCAGGTGGGTCTTCGCATGCAGCAGCAGGGTCGGCTGGGCTTCAAGCGAACGCGCGGCGGCGTCGCTCAGGGCGCTGCCGGAGCGCTCCAGCGCGTCGCGGATTTCGCCGATCACCCATGACAACGGTCCGGTATCGAAGGTGCTCGCTGGCAGGGATGAAGTCATGGTCATTGGCTACATTATTGGGCGACGCGGAAGCGCGACACCGAGTTTTTCAGTTCCTGCGCCAGCGCGGCCAGCTGGCGGATCGATTGCGCGGTCTGGCGGGTACCGGCCTGGGTGTGCTCCGTCACCGACAGGATGTGCTGCATATTGTGCGCCACGCCGTTCGCGGATGTCGCCTGCAAGCCGGTGGCGAACGAGATACCCTGGATCAGTTCGGCCAAGCGGTTCGAGACGCGCGAGATATCGGCCAGCGCGGCGCCGGCCGCATCCGACAGGCGCGCCCCTTCGACCACGCCCTGGGTCGATTTTTCCATCGCCGCGGCGGCGTCGTGGGTATCGGTCTGAATGGTGCGCACCAGGGCGCCGATCTGCTTGGCCGCTTCGCCCGAGCGTTCCGCCAGGCGCTGCACCTCTTCCGCGACCACCGAGAAGCCGCGTCCCGCTTCACCGGCCGACGCCGCCTGGATCGCCGCGTTCAGCGCCAGCACGTTGGTCTGCTCGGTAATGTCGGAAATCAGCTCGGTGATTTCGCCGATCTCCTGCGAGGATTCGCCCAGGCGCTTGATGCGCTTCGAGGTTTCCTGGATCTGTTCGCGGATCTCGTGCATGCCGAGGATCGCGTTCTGCACCGCGGCCGAGCCCTGCTCCGCCGCCGCCACCGACTGGCGCGCCACCTCGGCCGATTCGTTGGCCGACTTCGACACGTCGGTGATCTCGTTCGCCATGCGCAGGACGGTCGACGAGGCGTCCTCGATCTCGCGCGACTGCGCTTCGGTCGCGCCCAGCAGTTCGGTGGAGATGTCCTGGGCGTCGTTCGAGGCCAGGGTCACGTGCTCGGCGGTGCCGGTTACGCGCTGTACCAGGCCGCGCGGTTCCTCGACCGTGAA
>DAMABW010000005.1:0-35214 GCA_031999925.1 Massilia sp.
CCTGCCACTTCCAGCGCCAGCAGGTTGTGGCACGCCGTCACCCCCGACCCGCACTGCATGATCGCATCCGCCGGCGCGCCGATCACCGCGCCGAATTCCTCGCGCAGCTGCTCGGCCGCCTTGAAGCGCCCGTCAGGCTGCAGGTTGTCCTTGAAGAAGCGATTCTTCGCCCCCGGGATATGCCCGCCGACCGGATCGATGGTCTCGTTCTCGCCGCGGAACCGGTCCGCCGCACGCGCATCGACGACCGTGCGTTTCGCGCTCTCGATATTCTCCAGCACCTCGGCCACCGTCACCGTCGGCACGAAAGGCGCACCCACGTCGATCGAGCCGCGCGAGCGTGACACGACCTCGGTCACAACCGGCTGGCCAAGCGCCTGCCAGGCCGGCAGCCCGCCATCGAGCACCGCCGCCGCCTCGTGTCCGAGCCAGCGCAGCAGCCACCACAAACGCGCCGCGTACATGCCGCCATGCGCGTCGTAGGCCACGACCTGGGTGCCGGCGTTCACGCCCCAGCCACGCAAGACCTCGACCAGCGCTTCCTTCGACGGCAGCGGATGCCGCCCCTTGAACACGCCATCCTCGCCACGCTTAGGCCCCGACAACTCCGTCTCCATGTCCGCGAACACCGCTCCCGGCAGGTGCCCGGCCGCATAGGCTTCGCGCCCATATGCCAGGTTGACGAGGTCGTGCCGGCAATCGACGATCACCCAGTCCGGGGCGTCGATATGCGCGGCCAGGTCGGCGGCGGAAATCAGGGTCGTGTACATGGCAGGCCTCACAGTTCGCTGGCGATGGGATCCGTTTTTTCGGTGACGGCGCCGCGCGCCGTGCTGCGCGTATTGTAGAACGTCGCCGCGATACCGGACGCCAGGATCACGCCGATCCCGAGCCACACGTGCCAGTCGAAGCGGTCGCCCCACAGCAGCAGGCCCCACATGCTGGAAAACACGATGCCGGTGTACTGCAGGTTCGCCACCACCAGCACCTTGCCGACGCGGTAGGCGCGCGTCATGGCCATCTGCGCCATCAGGGCCGCGCCGCCGATCGCCAGCAGCAGCAGGCCGCCGTACAGCGTGTGGCTATGGAAGGGCGTGAAGCCACCTGCGCCATCGCCGCTCACCACGCCGACGAAACCGGCCACCGCGGTCGTCGCCGAAAAATAAAACACCACGCGGTACTCCGGTTCGCCCATCTGGCCGAGTTTGCGCACCTGCATGTAGGCCATCGCCGAGATGACCGACGAGCACAGTCCGGCCAGCCCGCCCAGCCACTGGTTCGATTCCACGGCCGGTTGCAGCACCAGGGTCACGCCGAAGAAGCTGGCGCCCACGGCCAGCACCAGCGGCCATTCGGCATGCTTGGTCTTGGTCCACCAGCCCATCAGGAACATCCAGGCCGCGATCCAGATCGGCGCCATGTAGTTCAGGGTCATGGCGGTGGCCAGCGGCAGTTTCGAGATCGCGAAGAACCACAGCCACAGTGAGGTGACGCCGACCGCGCTGCGCCACAGGTGGGCCTTCGGGAAGGGCGTACGGAAGGTGCCGCCGCGATGGCGCACGATCATGAAGAGGATAACGGCGCCGATGAAGCCGCGGTAGAAGAGGAGTTCGGAGGTGGTGTAGAACTCGGAAGCCAGCTTCACGCCCGCGCCCATGGCGGCAAACGCAAAGCTGGCGAACAGCATCCAGAGTGAAGGCATTACATTCCTGGGTTGATACTACTTTACTGCTTAGAGATCGATCTTGCTCCGGTACCACTCATGGAAGTGCTGCATGCCGTCTTCCATCGGCGACTGGTAAGGCCCCACCTCGTTGACGCCACGCTCCATCAGGATGCGGCGGCCGGCATCCATGCGCTGGGCGATCTCGTCGTCCTCGATGCAGGTTTCCATGTAGGCGGCGCGTTCGGCTTCCACCAGTTCGCGCTCGAACAGGGCGATCTCTTCCGGATAGTAGAACTCGACCACGTTGCGCGTCTTCTGCGGGCCGAGCGGCCACAGGGTCGACACCACCAGCACGTTCGGATACCACTCGACCATGATGTTCGGGTAGAGCGTGAGCCAGATCGCGCCTTGCTTCGGCTCCTTGCCGCCGTTGAACTTGAGCACCGCTTCCTGCCACTTCTTGTAGGTCGGCGAGCCGGCCTTTTGCAGGCCGCGGTTCACGCCCACGGTCTGCACGCTGAAGTCGCGGCCGAATTCCCACTTGAGGTCGTCGCAGGACACGAAGTTGCCCAGGCCCGGGTGGAAGGGCTCGACGTGGTAATCCTCCAGGTAGACCTCGATGAAGGTCTTCCAGTTGTAGTCGACGTCGTGGATCTCGACGTGGTCGAACAGATAGCCCGAGAAATCGAGGTCCTTCGAGACCGACATCTCCTTGAGCTTGTCCATCACGTCGTAGCCGTTCTGCTCGAACAGCAGGCCGTTCCAGCTTTGCAGCGTGGTCTTCGACAAATTCAGGCAGGGCGTTTCGGCGAAGTGCGGCGCGCCGATCAGCTCGCCTTTCAAATCGTAGGTCCAGCGGTGCAGCGGGCAGACGATGTTGTTGGCGTTGCCGCGGCCATTGAACATCAGCGCCTGGCGGTGGCGGCAGACGTTGGACAGCACCTCGATGCCGTTGGCGTTACGCACCAGCATGCGGCCTTCGTTTTCCGATGCCAGGGTGGCGAAGTCGCCCATCTCCGGCACCATCAGTTCATGGCCGACGTAACGCGGCCCCTGCCGAAACAGTTGCTGGATCTCGCGCTGCAGCAGCGCATCGTCAAAGTAAACATTTACCGGAAGCTGAGCGCACGAGCGCGCCAGCTTGGCGTGGGTAGCCAGATCGGACATCCCAACCCCCCTTTTATAAAAGCACCGAGCCAAAGAAGAGAAAGAATCCAAAGACCAGTATTTAGTGTGCGGAAATACGGTATTTCGGACAGAACCGGCGATTATACCGTGGAACGAGCTCTACAGTCTCGGACCGGCACGCGGTTGTGGTGCGCAGAGGCACAGGAATTGCCGGAAAGGCATCGTTTTCATGGTATTCGAGGTGGGTGCGCTAAAATGTGAACGATCGTGCAATTAGCTCAGCACTTGCGCGGACACCTCTTGGGTAAGGATTGTTCTAAAATACGCGATTAGGCTGCTCCATGGCGCACCCCTTGCGCCGCTCTGGGACCGCTGCCCAACACAACAAGTAACTATGGCAAATAATGTAAACGCGCAGGCACCAGAATCCTTCGAGGCGGCGATGGCCGAACTGGCCCAGCTCGTCTCGCAGATGGAAGCAGGGCAATTGCCACTGGAAGCCTCGGTGGCCGCCTATGCGCGCGGTTCCGAACTGGTGAAGTATTGCGCCGCCCAGCTCGACAAGGTCGAGTCGCAGGTCAAGGTATTGGAAGGTGACATGCTGAAACCGTTCAGCGCCGACGAGGCGTCGCAATGAGTAGCGCACCATTGAGCGCGGCGCCGTTCGCCGACTGGATGGCAGGCGTCCAGGCCGACGTCGAAGAGGCGCTGGCGCGCTTCCTGCCGGCCGCCGATGCCGAGCCCACCAAGCTGCACGAAGCCATGCGCTACACCGCCCTCGGCGGCGGCAAGCGGGTGCGTCCGCTGCTGGTGTACGCCAGCGGCGCGCTGTTCGGCGCCGATGCCGCCTCGCTGGCGCGCGCCGCCTGCGCGCTGGAGATGATCCACGTGTATTCGCTGGTGCACGACGACATGCCCTGCATGGACGACGACGCCCTGCGCCGCGGCAAACCGACCGTCCACGTGGCCTATGACGAAGCCACCGCGCTGCTGGTTGGCGACACGCTGCAGGCGCGCGCCTTCGAAGTATTGGCCGGCGACGATGCGCTGCCGCCGGCGCGCCTGGTGGGCATGCTGCGCCTGCTGGCCGAAGCGGCCGGGTCAAGCGGCATGTGCGGCGGCCAGGCCATCGACCTCGACAGCGTCGGCTTGTCCCTGAGCCTGGAACAGCTCGAACGCATGCACCAGCTAAAGACCGGCGCGCTGCTGCGCGCATCGGTCCTGCTCGGCGCGCTGTGCGGCAAGGACTTGAACCCGACGGAACTCGAAGCCCTGAAGGCCTACTCCAAGGCAGTGGGGCTGGCCTTCCAGGTGGTCGACGATGTACTCGATGCGACGGCCGATTCGGCCACGCTCGGCAAGACCGCCGGCAAGGATGCGGCCGACAACAAGCCGACGTATGTGTCGATCCTCGGACTGGAGCCCTCGAAGGCGCTGGCCGAACAATTGCGGCGCGAGGCGCACGATGCGCTGGCGCCATTCGGAGAACAAGCACTGCGGCTGCGCGAACTCGCGGACCTGATCGTGCAGCGGAAGGCCTAAATGAACCTGTTAGACACCATCAACGACCCGGCAGACCTGCGCAAGCTCCCGCGCACGCAACTCACGCCGCTCGCGCACGAGCTGCGCCAATACCTGCTCGAATCGGTCGCCAAGACCGGCGGCCACTTGTCGTCGAACCTCGGCACCGTCGAGCTGACCATCGCGCTGCACTACGTGTTCGAGACGCCGCACGACCGCATCGTGTGGGACGTGGGCCACCAGACCTATTCGCACAAGATCCTCACCGGCCGCCGCGAGCGCATGCCGACGCTGCGCCAGTTGAACGGCCTGTCGGGCTTCCCGAAGCGCGACGAAAGCGAGTACGACACCTTCGGCACCGCCCACTCGTCGACCTCGATCTCGGCCGCGCTCGGCATGGCCGCCGCCGCCAAATTGAAGGGCGAACAGCGCCACGCGATCGCCGTGATCGGCGACGGCTCGATGACGGCCGGTATGGCCTTCGAAGCCCTGAACAATGCCGGCGTCGAGGACGACTGCAACCTGCTGGTGGTCCTGAACGACAACGACATGTCGATCTCGCCGCCGGTGGGCGCGCTGAACCGCTACCTGGCGCGCCTGATGAGCGGCCAGTTCTACGCCGCCGCCAAGAGCGTCGGCAAGACCGTGCTGCCAGGCCCGCTGCGCGAACTGGCGAGCCGCCTGGAAGAGCACGCGAAGGGCATGGTGGTCCCGGCCACGATGTTCGAGGAGTTCGGCTTCAACTACATCGGCCCGATCGACGGCCACGACCTGGATTCGCTGATCCCGACGCTGGAAAACATCAAGAAGCTCAAGGGTCCGCAATTCCTGCACGTGGTGACCAAGAAGGGGCAAGGCTACAAGCTGGCCGAGGCCGAGCCGATCCTGTACCACGGCACCGGCAAGTTCAACCCGACCGAGGGCATCAAGCCGGCCACGGCGCCGAGCAAGATCACCTACACCGAAGTCTTCGGCAACTGGCTGTGCGACCTGGCAGCCGCCGACTCGCGCCTGGTCGGCATCACGCCGGCGATGCGCGAAGGCTCGGGCATGGTGCGCTTCCATGCGCAATACCCGGAGCGTTATTTCGACGTCGGCATCGCCGAGCAGCACTCGGTGACCTTCGGCGCGGGCCTGGCTACCGAAGGCATGAAGCCGGTGGTCGCGATTTATTCGACCTTCCTGCAGCGCGCCTACGACCAACTGATCCACGACGTGGCGCTGCAGAACCTGGACGTGACCTTTGCCCTGGACCGCGCGGGCCTGGTCGGCGCCGACGGTGCGACCCACGCCGGTAACTACGACCTGGCTTACTTGCGCTGCATCCCGAACATGGTCGTCATGGCCGCGTCGGACGAGAACGAATGCCGGCAGATGCTGACCACGGCGTACCACTACCCGGGTCCGGCGGCGGTGCGTTATCCGCGCGGCGCCGGTATCGGTGCGGCGATCGGGGAAGAGCTGACCTCGATCGAGATCGGCAAGGGCGAAGTCCAGCGCCAGGGCAAGGGCGTGGCGATCCTGGCGTTCGGCTCGATGGTGGCGCCGAGCATGGGCGCGGCCGGCGAACTCGATGCCACGGTTGCCAACATGCGCTTCGTGAAGCCGCTCGACGTCGAGCTGGTGAAGCAATTGGCTGCCGAGCACGACTACCTGGTGACGGTGGAAGAGGGCGCGGTGATGGGCGGCGCCGGTGCGGCCGTGGCCGAGGCGATGGCGGCAGCGGGCATCGTCAAGCCGCTGCTGATCCTGGGCCTGCCCGACAAATTCATCGACCAGGGCGATCCGGCGGCGCTGCTGGCGTCGGTGGGCCTGGATGCCAAGGGCATCGCGGCGTCGATTCGTGCGCGCTTCGGTATCGCGGGCGAGCCGCGGCTGGTGGCGGTGAAGAGCTGATCTGGATTATTCGGTTCGATGAAGAAGCGGCGCCTTGGGCGCCGTTTTTTTTTGCGCATTGTGCGCATTGGTACGACCGGTGGGTACGAGTACCCACCCTACGGTACGTGGTTTCGGACTTGTAGGGTGGGTACGCGTACCCACCGCTGCATTAGCGCGCGCGGGTGCACAGGTACACCGCACCCGCCGTCGCCAGGAAGCCCGCCAGCGCCAGCGCCGTCAAGGTCTCGCCCAGCACGGCAAACGCCATCAGCGCCGTCACACCCGGGATCAGGTAGAACAGGCTGGCTACCTTGCTCGCTTCACCCTTGCGCATCATGAGGAACAGCAGGCTGGTCGCGCCGATCGAATTCACGACCGCCAGCCAGCCGGACGCAAACACCATCGCCGGCGTCCAGCGCACGTCGAAGCCTTCCAGATACAGCGACAAGGGCAGCGCCACCAGCGTGGCCACCGCCAGCTGTACGAAGCCGCCGGTACGCAAGTCCATCCCCGCACAGAACTTCTTCTGGTACAGCGTGCCCAGCGTAACCCCGGCCAGCGCCACCACGGCCGCCGCGTAGGCCCCGGCCCCGGCGCTTCCGGTGCCCAGCTTGTGCCACACCACCAGCACCACGCCGGCCACGCCGCCCGCCATCCCCAGCCATTGCTTGCCGCCCAGGCGTTCGCCGAACACGCACGCCGCACCGAGCGCCGTGAACACCGGCATGGTGCCGACGATCAGCGCCGATTCGCCGGCCGACACGCCCAGCTTCAGCGCCGTGTACAGGCCCGAAAATTGCAGCGCCTGGATCAGGAGGCCGACCACGACCAGGTGCCCGAACTGTGTGCGATTGGCCGGCCAGGGCGCGCGCACCGCCAGCGCCACCACCAGCAGCACGAACGCCGCCAGCCCGAAGCGGATCGCCAGCAGCGTGAACGGCCCGGCATACGGCACGGCCAGCTTGCCGACCACGTAGCCGGAACTCCACATCGCAATGAACAGCAGGGGCAGGGCCAAGCCCGTCATGCGGGCACGCGCGGACACTAGGGGAGGGGCAAGCCTGAGCGTGGTCATCGTGTTCTCCAATGGTTGATTCTTCCAGCTTAGGCCGAATACTGCCGCGATACAATCCACTGATCAGGCAACCGATTGTTTCCAGGGGCGATACGATGAGCGAAATGCAGCCACGCGACTTTACCGATGTCTGGACCTTTGTCCGGGTGGTCGACACCGGTTCGTTTTCCGAAGCCGCACGCCAGATGGGCACGACCAAGGCGAATGTCAGCAAGCAGGTGGCAAACCTGGAAAAGAACCTGCACGCCAAGCTGCTGAACCGCTCGACACGCAAGCTGAGCCTGACCGAAGCAGGCAGCGCCATCCACGGGAACGCCCTGCGCATGCTGGAAGAAGCGCGCGCCCTGGAAGCCACCGCCGCCGGCCTGCAAACCGGCCCGGGCGGTACCCTGCGCGTGAGCGCCTCGATGGCCTTCGGCACCACCAGCCTGGCCGGCCTGCTGCCCGCCTTCATGGAGCGCTATCCAGAGATTCGCGTGGTGCTCAGCCTGACCGACCGCTACGTCGACCTGGTCGAGGAAAACATCGACGTCGCCCTGCGCCTGGCGTCGCGCATCGACACGCTGAGCGCCGTCGCGCGGCCGATTGCCGGCATCCGCTACGTGCTGGTTGCGGCGCCGGCCTACCTGGCGCAGCACGGCACGCCGACCAGTATCGAGGAGTTGGAAAAGCATCGCTGCCTCACCTTCGGCAGCAGCGGCGCCCCGGTCACCTGGCAGTTCGACAGCGCCGACGGCACGGCCAGCGTAAAGGTCGACAGCGCCCTGGCCATCAACAGCAGCGTGGCCCTGCACCTGGCGATGCTGCGCGGCGGCGGCATCGCGCTACTGCCGGCCTACGTGGCGGGCGAGGACCTGCGCAGCGGCGCCGCCGTGCAGTTGCTGCCTGCGTGGATACCCAAAGGTTACGCGGGCGACCGGCTGTACGCGGTGTATCTCGAGAATCGCTTCTTGCCGCCGAAGGTGAGGGTGTTCATCGATTACCTGCTCGAGACGCTGGGCGATTGATACACTAGTGCACCGAACGTGCTCAGGCATATTGTCACTGTCGGTGGTATTTATTGGCGGGCCTGGACCTGTAGTCCGACCGCGCATCCGCTGTTTCTCCAGACCTGCCCAGCATGCAGGTCTTTTTTTGGAAGACTTCATGAAGCAACCGTTTATCCGCCTGGCCTTGGCCTTGTGCGCCGCCGGCTTCGGCGTCCCCGCGCATGCCGCCGACCCCTACACCCCGCAGGAATACGTCCAGTTCCAGCACGCCGACTGGACCAAGAACGCCACCATCTACCAGGTCAACACGCGCCAGTTCACGAAGGAGGGTACTTTCAAGGCCGCCACCGCCCAACTGCCGCGCCTGAAGGAACTCGGCGTCGACATCCTGTGGCTGATGCCGATCCACCCGATCGGAGAACTGAAACGCAAGGGTACGCTCGGCAGCCCCTACGCGGTGCGCGACTACCGCGCCGTGAATCCGGAATTCGGCACGCTGCAGGACTTCCGCGCCTTTGTCGACGGCGCGCACAAGCTGGGCATGCGCGTCATCATCGACTGGGTCGGCAACCACACGTCCTGGGACAGCGTCCTGCGCAGCAGCCATCCGGACTGGTACGCGAACGACAGCAGCGGCAAGCCGCGCCCGACGCCCTGGTTCGACTGGGACGACATCATCGACCTCGATTACAGCAAGCCGGCCCTGCGCCGCTACATGACGGAATCGATGCTCTACTGGGTGCGCGAGACCGGCATCGACGGCTACCGCGTGGATGCGGCCGGCCTGGTGCCGCAGGACTTCTGGGACAACGCCAGCCGCGAACTGCGCGCCGTGAAGCCGGTCTTCATGCTGGCCGAATGGGAAAGCCGCGACATGCACCGCGTCGCCTTCGATGCCAGCTATGCCTGGACCTGGTGGGACGCGCTGCACGACATCGCCAAGGGCAAGCGCGATGCCACCGGCCTGTACACCTATTACGCCTGGGGCCAGAAGTTCTACCCGCGCCAGGCGTACCGCCTGCTGTACACGACCAACCACGACAAGAACACCTGGGACGGCACCGAGTTCGACATCTTCGGTCCGGCGGTCGATGCGGCCATCGTGTTCACGTTTGTGAGCGAAGGCATGCCGATGATCTACAACGGCCAGGAAGCCGGCAACCGCAAGCGCCTCGAATTCTTCGAGCGCGATCCGATCGAGTGGAAGCCGTCGCCCTACGCGGACCTGTACCGCAAGCTGATCGCGCTGAAGAAGTCGAATACGGCGCTGTGGAACGGCGAGTTCGGCGCGCAGATGGTGCAGGTGCCGAACGCTACGCCGAAGCAGGTCTTCAGCTTCGTGCGCGCCAATAGCAAGGACAAGGTGTTCGTGGCGCTGAACCTCTCTGGCGAGCGCGTGAAAGCCACCTTCAGCAAGGACCTGCACCATGGCAGCTACCGCGACTTCGCCACCGGCGAAGCGGTGCGCGTGGATGCGGCGACCAGCTTCGACATGGCGCCGTGGAGCTACAAGGTGCTGGTGAAGTAGGCTGCAAGAGTAAAGCGGCAGCCCATGGTGTCCCGGCCTGGTTTATCATTGCCGGGTCGCGAAGAACGGCAGTCCACACGTGGCGAACACACTCGTCGGGCTGCCGAATACACGTCAAGCACGTGCCATGCACGTTGACCAGCGTCTCCCTTAACCATCCGACATGCAGTCGGATTTACGAATGCCGTCAGCACCACGCTGAGGCATCAGGAGCGCTGGATGAACAGGAAAATTGCAATTATCGGTGCAGGTTTGGGCGGCCTCGTGTTGGCTCGGGTCCTGCATGTGAACGGCATCGCCGCCACGATCTACGAAGCCGAAGCCGGCCCGGGTGCGCGCACACAAGGCGGTCTGCTCGATATCCACGAACACAGCGGCCAGCGCGCGCTGGAAGACGCCGGCTTGCGCGACGCCTTCACTTCACTCGTCCTTCCCGCCGAAGACGCCAAGCGGATAGTCGACCCGCATGGCGTCGTCCTGTTCGACAGTCCCGGCGGCCATGGCGCTTGCCGGCCTGAAGTCGAACGGGGCGCGCTGCGCGCCATGCTGCTGGCCGCGCTTCCAGCGGGTGCCGTCGAATGGAACCGCAAGCTCACTTTCGTCGCCGGCGGGCGCTCGCGGCCGCAGGCGCGCTTTGCCGATGGCACGTCGATCACGGCGGACCTCATCGTGGGCGCGGACGGCGCCTGGTCGCGTGTGCGGCCGCTGCTGACCGATGCCAGGCCCGCCTATTCCGGGATCTGTTTCGTCGAGATCGGACTGATTGACGGCGCGCCTCGCTACCAGGCTGCCATCGACGCGATCGGAAGCGGTACGCTCATGGCCGTCGCCCCCGGCAAGGGCATCATGCTGCATCGCCACGCCGACGGCACCGTGCGCGGCTATGCGGCCCTGGACAAGCCGGAGGCGTGGCTGCGCTCGATCGACTTCACCGATGCGCGGTCCGGCCTCGCGCGCATCGCGCAGGAATTCGCGGAATGGGCGCCGTCGCTGACTGTCTTCGTGCGCGAAAGCCAGGTCGCGCCCATCCTGCGTCCGATCCACGCCTTGCCGGCGGGATTACGCTGGGACAGGGTTGCCGGCGTGACCCTGGTCGGCGATGCCGCGCATCTGATGTCGCCATTTGCGGGTGAAGGGGCCAACCTGGCGCTGTACGACGGCGCGCAACTGGCCAAGGCGATCATTCGTCATCCGCATGATCTCGACGCCGCGCTGGCCGCTTACGAATCCGCGCTGTTTTCCCGTAGCGCAGAAGTCGCCGCCGCATCCGCACGCAACCTGGCCGAATTCTTCGGGGCTGGCGCGCCCGGAAGTGTGGTCCGCCTGTTTCGTCACGCCGGGCGCCGGCAGGCGTGATCCGCTACACACGGCCCCGAGTATGATCATCCGGATTTTTGATATAGTTTTATTAATTTATCGGAGATCGATCATGGAGGAGCCTGTGAAAAATGTGGATGTGAGAGTGACCGTGGATGTGCGCGTCGACCCGGTCGGCGTGGCCGTGTTCTTTGCGTCGGTTGCTGCGACGCTGTTCTTCCTGAAGAAGAACGTCAAGAACCTGCCGCAGACGTCGGCCTCCTCGGCTTCCTGAGGCGCGCTATTTCCAGGGAAGGCAGGCAGCCGGCAGTTCAGCGCAGGCTGCCTTCCTCCACCATCGTCTCCTTGGCCACCTCGGCTACCTGCCTGTCGTCTTCGGTCAGGCGCACCGTCTTCCAGCTGCCGCGCGCAAACCACGCCACCGATACCAGCGCCACGGCGACATTCGTCACCGGGAACGACCACCACAGGCCATCCGCACCCAAGGTGGTGTGCTTTGCCAGCACGTAGGCCAGCGGGAACTGGATCATCCACTGCGACACCATCGCGATGATCATCGCACTGAGCATATTCCCGGATGCGCGGAACGCCGACACGATGCACAACTGGATGCCGATGCCGCCCCAGGCCAGGCACATGATGCGGATGAAGTGGGCGCCGCCGGCGATCACCGCCGGGTCGTCGGGAATGAAGAAGCGCACCAGCCAGGGCGCGCACAGCCATGCGACGCCGCCCAGCAGCGTCAGGATGGCGAAGCTGGCCACCGTGCCGAGCCAGGTGATGCGCTCGGCGCGCGCCATGTTGCCGGCGCCGATGTTCTGGCCAACGAGAGTCGCCACCGCCATTGCGATGCCCATTACCGGAATCGTGATCACCTGCAGGATGTTCGAGCCGACGCCATAGGTGGCAATCGCCAGCGTGCCGAAGCTGGCCACCAGGAAGGACATCACCATCAGCCCCAGCGCGCGCGTCGACAGTTCCACCGAGCCGGGCAGGCCGAGGAAAAAGGCGCGCTTCAGGTACACCGGATCGGGCTTGAAGCCGCGCCAGGTGAGGGCGATGCCGTGCCGTCCGCGCAGGAACACCAGCATGCCCAGGCCGGCAGCCAGCGCCTGCGTGATCAGGGTGGCATATGCCGCGCCCATCACGCCCTGGCCGGGAACCGGTCCCCAGCCGAAGATGAACAGCGGATCGAGCACGAAGTTCAGCACCACGGTGCCGGCCACGATCATCAGGGGAATCCGGGTCTGACCGACGCCGCGCATCAGCGCCTGGAACATCGCGTACATGAACACGAACAGGATGCCGACAAAAGAAACGCGCAGGAAGCCGAGCGCGCCGCTGTAGACTTCCGGCGCCACACCCAGCAGGCGGAGCAGGGCGGGCGCCAGCACGAAGCCGATCGCCCCGAACACGATCGAGGTGATCACCACCATCAGCATGGTCTGCGCCGCCACGTGGTTCACCATGTCCTGGCGCCCGGCGCCGACGTACTGCGCGGCCATGGTGGCGCCGGCCATCGCCAGGCCGGAGCCGAGCGCGATCACCAGGAAGGTGACCGGGAAGCTGACGGAAATCGCCGCCACCGCCGACGCGCCCAGGCGCCCGACCCAGAAGGCGTCGGTCAACTGGTAGCCGGTCTGCAGCAGGTTGGCGAGCATGATCGGCACCGCCAGCGTGACGAGCGCGCGTGGAATCGAGCCTTCGAGGAAGAGGGTCTTGCGGTCAGGTTTCATGCATTCATGCTAAGCCAACGCGGCGAAGCATGATGTACGGTAGCGCCCCCAGCCCTAGCGATGCTCAGGCAGAGAATTGAGCGCGTTAGAAGATCTAGTCCGACGCTGTTGAAACACTTCAATTAGAATAATTTTCTTGCACAAAGGAAAATATTTTTTAGAATCGAATTTTTTAATGGTAGCGACATGTCTAAGGCTTTAACTCACGGAAAGATCATGCAAGCTCTTGATTGGGCTTACGACAAGGCTCTTAATGGTGTTCCCGGTGTGGATACAGCCGATGAGATGGCAGCCAATTATCTGAGCGGTAATGGAACGTTAGAGGAAAAAGTTAATTCGCTGATTCGCTGGCAGAACACTAAGGCTGGAACTTCGGGCTTTCTAAGTGGCCTAGGAGGCGTCATGCTGATGCCTGTTACCATCCCTGCAAACATCACAAGCGTTATTTATGTTCAGGTCAGGATGATCGCGGCAATTGCAAAGATGGGTGGGCACGATTTGCATGACGATCGAGTCAAGACTCTGGTCTATACTTGCCTGTGTGGAAACGCGGCGAAGGATGTTCTAAAAGAAATTGGGATTAAAGTCGGTACCAAATTGACCGAGCAGGCTGTGAAAAATATTTCTGGCGCTGTCATTACCAAGATCAATCAAGCCGTTGGATTTAGGTTGTTGACGAAATTTGGCCAAACTGGTGCAATTAATATTGGTAAAGCCATTCCCTTTGTTGGCGGTATCGTAGGTGCTACATTTGATTCGGTAGCCACGAATACTATTGGGAACGTAGCGCGCGATACGTTTATCGAAAAGAAATGAGAAACTCTACTGGACAGCAGTGCTGGCCAGTAAGTTTTGAAACACCGTTTATGCGCGCTCCGGCAAGTGAATCGAGCGCGCCAGCAAATGCCCCGCCAGCCAGCCGCCGATCAAACCGCCGATGTGGGCTGCGTTGTCGGTGTGCGGATAGATGAAGCCCATCCACAAACTGAATAGCAGGAAGGGGATCATCGAGCCGCGCAGTTCCTTCACCACGGTCGGCGGTACGCCGCTGTCCTTGCGGCCGAGGAAGGCGAGCAGGCCGCCGATGACGCCGAAGATCGCGCCCGAGGCGCCGACGCTGTTCACATGCGGATTCCACAGCACGCTGGCCAGGCTGCCGGACAGGCCGGCCAGCAGGTACAGCCCGGCGAAGCGCGCGCTGCCGAAAATGCGTTCGGTGACTTGCCCCACCTGCCACAGCGCCAGCATGTTGAAGCCGATATGCCAGATACTCCCGTGCAGGAACATCGACGTGAACAAACGCCACCACTCGCCTTTGAGGGTCAGGCGGCCGTAGTTCGAGCCCCATTCGACCAATTGCTGCGCCTGCAGGAGGGCCGAGGCGTTCGGGTTCAGCGCGAACAGCTGGCGCAGCGGCCCCTCCAGGAAAGTCTGGTAGCGCTGGCGGGCCAGCCACATCAGCACGAAGATGCCGATGTTCGCCACCAGCAGGCCCCAGATCACGGGCGTGGACGGACTCCAGTAATCGATGCGGTCGTGGAAGACCTCCTGCTCGGCATGCGCCTCGGCGTGTTCCGGCGTCTGGCGCGCGGGCAGCAGGGCGACGATGCGGTCGGCGGTGGCGGCATCTTCCACGCTGAAGCCGACCGTCAGGTCTTCCTTCACGCCGAGCACGTCGAACCAGACGTCGCTGCCGCTGGCGTACACGTTGACGATGTCGACGCTGCGCAGGCGTTGCTCCTCGCGGCGCGGCATGCGGAAGGAGCGATGCCGGCTGCCGCGCAGGATCACGAAATCGTCGTCGATCTCGATCGTGCCCTTGCCGCGGTACTGGAAAGGATTGGTCGGCCAGTTCGAACCGGCCATGTAGAAACGCAGCTTGAAAACGTGGGCGCCGGCCATGCAAGTCCTTTGAATCAGCCGCGCTTGCGCTCGTGGTTCCACAGCACGTCGCTGCCGCCGGCAAAGCGGTTCAGCACGCGCGCCAGCACGAACATCAGGTCCGACAGGCGGTTCACGTATTGACGCGGCTGCGGGTTGATCGTGTCCTGCTTCGACAGGGCGACGATGGCGCGCTCGGCGCGGCGGCACACGGTGCGGCACACGTGGGCGGTGGACGCGGCGCGTGAACCGGCCGGCAGGATGAACTCCTTCAGGATCGGCAGGTCGGCATTGTATTTTTCCAGCAGGCCGTCGAGGCGCGCCACGTGTTCGTCCTTGATCATCTGGTAGCCGGGGATGCACAGCTCGCCGCCCAGGTCGAACAGGTCGTGCTGAATCGAGACCAGTTCCTCGCGCAGGTCCGCCGGCATGTCTTCGCAGAGCAGCAGGCCGACGAAGGAATTGAGCTCGTCGACTTCGCCCAGCGCGTGGATGCGCGCGCTGTCCTTGCCGGTACGGCTGCCGTCGCCGAGGCCGGTGCTGCCGTCGTCGCCGGTGCGTGTGGCGATTTTAGAAAGTCGATTGCCCATGATTATGTCCAGACCATAAAAAAAGATAGCCCGAGGATACGACAAAACGATGTGATTGTGCTTACAATCCTTAGCATGTCCGCCTCTCTCCAAGCTCCTCTCAGCGCGCCGCCGGAACGTCGCGAACAGGTCGCCGCCGCCCTGCGCGCCAGGCTGCCGGCACGCGCGGTCCTGCACGATCCCGAAGACACGCGTCCCTACGAATGCGACGGCCTGGCGGCCTACCGCCAGCTGCCGATGATCGTCACGCTGCCATCCAGCGAAGCCGAGGTGCTGGCCATCCTGGCCGTCTGCCATGAATTGAACGTGCCGATCGTGCCGCGCGGCGCCGGTACCGGCCTGTCGGGCGGGGCGCTGCCGATCCATGATGGCGTGGTGGTTTCCACCGCGCGCCTGAACCGCATCGTCAAGGTCGACGCCTATGCGCGTACCGCCATCGTCCAGCCGGGCGTGCGCAACCTCGCCATTTCGGAAGCGGCGGCGCAATACGGTTTGTACTACGCGCCCGATCCGTCTTCGCAGATCGCCTGCACCATCGGCGGCAACGTGGCCGAGAACTCGGGCGGCGTCCACTGCCTCAAATACGGCCTCACCGTGCACAACGTGCTGCGCGTGCGCGTGGCCACCATCGACGGCGACATCATCGAACTCGGCGGCGAAGCGCTCGATGCACCGGGCCTGGATTTACTGGCGGTCTTCATCGGCTCCGAAGGCATGCTCGGCATCGTGCTGGAAGTGACGGTCAAATTGGTGCCGAAGCCGGCGGCGGCGCAAGTCATCATGGCGTCGTTTGACGACGTGGTCACCGGCGGGAATGCCGTGGCCAGTGTGATCGCGGCCGGCATCATTCCGGCCGGCCTGGAGATGATGGACCGGACCTCCTCGCGCATGGTCGAGCCTTTTGTCCGCGCCGGCTATGACACCGACGCCGCCGCGATCCTGCTGTGCGAGGCCGACGGCACGCCTTTGGAAGTGGCCGAGGAAATCGAGCGCATGACGGCGGTGCTGCAGGCGGCCGGCGCCAGTGCCATCGCGGTGTCGCAAAGCGAAGCGGAGCGCATGCGCTTCTGGTCCGGCCGCAAGAACGCCTTCCCGGCGGCAGGGCGCATCTCGCCGGACTACTACTGCATGGACGGCACCATCCCGCGCAAGAACCTGGCCCAGGTGCTGACCGGGATCGAGGGCATGGAGACGACCTACGGCCTGCGCTGCGCGAACGTCTTCCACGCCGGCGACGGCAATCTGCACCCGCTGATCCTGTTCGATGCGAACCAGCCGGGCGAATTCGAACGCGCGGAAGCCTTCGGCGCCGCGATCCTGGCGCTGTGCGTGGAAGTGGGCGGCACGATCACCGGCGAACACGGCGTGGGCATGGAGAAGATCAATTCGATGTGCGTGCAGTTCGGGCGCATCGAGCTCGATGCCTTCTTTGCCGTGAAACGCGCGTTCGACGCGCCCATGCTGCTCAATCCGGACAAAGCCATCCCCACGCCGCACCGCTGCGCCGAATTCGGCAAGATGCGCGTGAGCGGCGGCGTGCTGCCTTTCCCCGACTTGCCGCGTTTTTAAGAACACAAGAGATGATCGAGACATTCAGGGAACAGGTGCGCGCGGCCGCCGCGAACGGCGGCAGGCTGCGCATCCGCGGCGGCGGCACCAAGGACTGGTACGGCCAGTCGTTCGAGGGCGAGCTCCTCGACACGCGCGGGCATACGGGCATCGTCGACTACGAGCCGACGGAACTGGTGATCACGGCGCGCTGCGGCACGCCGCTCGCCGAGATCGAGGCCGTGCTGGCCGGGCAGAACCAGATGCTGGCGTTCGAGCCGCCGCACTTTGGCGACAGTGCCACCTTTGGCGGCGCGATCGCGGCCGGCCTGTCCGGCCCGCGCCGCGCCAACAGCGGCGCGCTGCGCGACTTCGTGCTCGGCGCCGAACTGCTGGACGGTAAGGGCGAGCTGCTGCGCTTCGGCGGCCAGGTGATGAAGAACGTGGCCGGCTACGACGTCTCGCGCCTGCTGGCCGGCTCGCTCGGCACGCTGGGGCTGATCACGCAGGCGTCGGTGAAGGTGCTACCGCGTCCCTTTGCCGAGACCACGCTGCGTTTCGAGGTCGAAGAGATCGAGGCGATCCGCAAGCTGAACGAATGGGGCGGCCAGCCGCTGCCCATTTCCGCCAGCTGCTGGCATGCCGGCGTGCTGGCGCTGCGTCTGTCCGGCGCGCAGGCGGCGGTGGATGCGGCCGTGAAGTCGCTGGGCGGGCAGGTGATGCCGGACGGCGCAGCCTTCTGGGCCGGCCTGCGCGAGCAGCGCCACCCCTTCTTCGATGGAGACACAGCGATGTGGCGCCTGTCGCTGCCGTCCACCACCGGCGCGGTCGTGTTAAAAGGCGAACAGCTGATCGAGTGGGGCGGGGCGCAGCGCTGGCTGCGGGCCGGCAGCGATGACGCCGAAGCCATCCGCCGCACCGTGTCCGCCAGCGGCGGCCACGCGACCCTGTTCCGCGGCGGCGATAAAAGCGTGGGCGTGTTCCAGCCGATGGCGCCGGCCGTGGCGCGCATCCACGCGCGCCTGAAGGACTCCTTCGACCCTGCGCACATCTTCAATCCGGGACGGATGTATTAGACCATGCAAACCAATCTCGCCGATTTCATCAAGGGCACCCCGGACGGCGACGAGGCCGAAGCCATCCTGCGCGCCTGCGTGCACTGCGGCTTCTGCACCGCCACCTGTCCCACTTACCAGCTGCTGGGCGACGAACTCGATGGCCCGCGCGGGCGCATCTACCTGATCAAGCAGGTGCTGGAAGGCGCCGAGCCGACGCGCAAGACCCAGCTGCACCTGGACCGCTGCCTGACCTGCCGTAACTGCGAATCGACCTGTCCGTCGGGCGTCAAGTATGGCCGCCTGGTCGACATCGGCCGCCGCGTGGTGGAAGAGCGCGTGCCGCGCACCCTGGGCAACCGCATCAAGCGCACCACGCTGAAGGAGTTCTTGCCGAGGACCGGCCTGTTCAAGGCCGCGCACAAGACGGGCACGCTGGCGCGGCCGCTGCTTGCGAAGGGCCTGCAGGACAAGCTGCAGCCGGCCCGCGCCGCCGGCCGCTGGCCCACGCGCAGCCACGCGCGCAAGATGCTGGTGCTGGAGGGATGCGTGCAGCCGGCCATGGCGCCGAACATCAACGCCGCCGCCGCGCGCGTGCTCGATGCCGTCGGCGTGCAGCTGCTGGTGGCGCCCAAGGCCGGCTGCTGCGGCGCGGTGCGCTACCACATGAACGACCAGGCGGGCGGCCTGGACGACATGCGCCGCAACATCGACGCCTGGTGGCCGTATGTCGAGCAGGTGGAAGCGATCGTCATGACCGCCTCGGGCTGCGGCGTCACGGTGAAGGAATACGGTCATTTGCTGGCCCACGACCAGGCCTATGCGGCCAAGGCGGCGCGCATTTCCATGCTGACGCGCGATTTGTCCGAGATCCTGCCCCAGTTCGAGGCCCAGTTGGCGCTGCAGGTGGAGCAGAAGGGCGGCCGACGCGTGGCCTTCCATCCGCCGTGCACGCTGCAGCATGGCCAGCAAATCCGCGGCAAGGTCGAGGGCGTACTGCGCGCCGCCGGCATCGACGTGGTGCTGTGCGCCGACAGCCACTTGTGCTGCGGTTCGGCCGGCACCTACTCGGTGCTGCACCCCGAGATCGCGCACGCACTGCGGGAGCGCAAGCTGGCGAACCTGGAAGCCACCGGCGCGCCGGAGATCGTCTCGGCCAACATCGGCTGCGTCAGCCATTTGCAAGGCGGCACCGACACGCCCGTGTCGCACTGGATCGAACTGGTGGACCGGGTGCTGGCACCAGGCCAGTTGGCAGCCTGAGCCGCTAACTGATTTCTTTTTCGACAATCCGGCACGCGGTTCGCCCGCCTGCGGTTGAGCCGCCGCATGCGTCGCGGACGGGCTTTCCAGGCAGGCCCAATCCTGCCAAACCTATTCCACTGTCCTCGCACAGCGCCTTCCGTGCAGGAGGCTGTACAAACATTTTCCGAGCCCGGCATCGTCTTTTCGCAATAAATCCGCATAAAGGTCTGCGGAAAACGAATATGTGACGGTTCGCGCAAATTTCCTTTTAGCAACCGTAACAGAATGTATCAAATATGCGACATAAGTAACCGTATTTGACTGTTGAGCTAAAAAGATTTCTTTAATCCTTTGCAACGCAGCAATGTTGTGCAAAAGTGTTTATGCGCACCTTTGCTTTGCCCGTAGTACGGGATTTGGCAGGGTCGTGGAATATTAAAATAAGTTTAACACCTGGAGTCGTTGTGAAGCATAAAAGTACTTTGAACAAAAGCGCCATTGCAGTCGCCCTGACCATGGCTTTCCCTGCCTTCGCCGTCGCGCAACAAGCCGCTACCTCGGCTGAACCTGCTGCGCAGATGCAGCGCGTGGTCGTGACCGGTTCGAGCATCAAGCGCACCGAAGCGGAAACCGCCGGCTCGGTTCAGATCCTGAACCGCGATGACATCGAAAAAACCGGCCAGATGACGGCCCTGGGTATCCTGACCAGCACCGCTTCGATCGATACCAGCCTGAACTCGGCCACCTCGAGCTCGGGCAGCTTCGCAACCGGCGCATCGGGCGTCAGCATGCGCGGCCTGGGCAAGGTCAGCACCCTGGTGCTGGTCAACGGCCGCCGCATCGCGCAGTACGGCCTGGCCGACGGCGCACAGGAAAACTTCACCAACCTGGATGCGATCGCCAGCGACGCCATCGAGCGCATCGAGATCCTGAAGGAAGGCGCTTCGGCACGCTACGGCTCCGACGCGATTGCCGGCGTGGTCAACATCATCCTGCGCAAGGACTTCCAAGGCGCCAAGATCCGCGGCGGCTATCAGGAAGGCCAGCACTTCAAGGACAACCGCAGCCGTAACCTGTCGGCCATCGTCGGCTTCGGCGACATCGACGAGAACGGCTTCAACACCTACATCACCGCTGAAGCCTACAAGCGCGACGGTTATTCCCAGGACGACCTGAAGGAATACTACCCGGCATGGCATCGCAACACCCCGGGCCGTTCGACCTACGATGCACCGAGCATGTACTCGCCGACCGGTAACTACTTCTTCAGCTCCAGCGACATCCGTCCGGCGCCGGGCTGCCCTGAAGGCAGCATCGACCGCGCCGATCGGAACCTGTGCAAATTCGATATCAATCCGTACACCGGCCTGACCACCGATAACAAGCGCCATGCGATCGCCAGCAACACGCACTTCCGCATCGGCAAGGATATCGACGCCAACTTCGAGATCACCACGGCTGGCGCAACGAGCGACTACATCGTGGCGCCATTCGCCCTGCAGCCGACTAGCGGCTCGAGCATCTGGTACAACGTGCGTGAAGGCAAGATGGTCGGTCCGTTCTCGTATCCGAAACTGCCGGTCGGCCACGCCAGCAACCCGTACAACCAGGAAATCGAATACCGTACCCGCCTGATGGACACCGGCGATGGTTTCAACTTCAACCGCACCGAATCGGACCAGCACCGCATCATGCTGACCCTGAGCGGCACCGTGGGTGACTGGGACTGGAATGCGGCCGGCGGCTGGATGAAGTCCTCGGCCACCAAGGCAACCCGCAACGCCAGCGCCGTCGGTTACACCAACGCCGTCCGCAACGGCACCTACAAGTTCGGCCAGCAGAACGATTACGCGCTGCTCGACTCGATGTTCCCGGTGCGTACCACCGAAGGCGAAGCGGACATCAAATTCTTCGACGCCAGCATCACCGGCACCGTGGCCCAACTGCCGGCCGGTCCTGTGCAAGTGGCATTCGGTACCGACATCCGCAAGAACGGCTACTGGATGAAGAGCTCGGAGAACGTCCTGCGCGGCGAACTGATCGGCGTGTTCGGCCTGCAGGTCGACGACTCCATCACCCAGTACGCCCTGTTCACCGAAGCCAACGTGCCGCTGACCAAGACCGTCTCGCTGGACGCAGCGGTCCGCGCCGACAAGAGCCAGAACGCCGACGCCCACCTGTCGCCGAAGCTCGGCCTGCGCTGGAACGCCACCGACAGCCTGCTGCTGCGCGCCACCGCAACCGGCGGCTTCCGCGCTCCGAACGTCGTCGAAACGGGTAACGGCCTGGGCCGCAGCTCGGTTGCCACCGGCGTCAACGATCCGCGTCGCTGCGCGATCGCGACCACGCTGAACAACATGATCCAGAATGGGGCTGGTGTGACCGCGTCCGACAAAGCGCAGGGTAACTCGTTCCGCAGCCAGGAATGCTCGGCCAACCTGCCTAGCTTCGTGTCGTCGAACCCGGACCTGAAGCCGGAAACCTCGCGCTCGCTGACCGCGGGCCTGGTGTGGGAACCGGTCAAGAACTGGACCACCGCGATCGATTACTACTTCATCGAGCGCCGTAACGAAATCGGCACCCGTTCGGTCACCGATATCCTGCGCGGTGAAGCCGACCTGCCGGAAGGCCAGCTGATTCGTATCGACAACAGCGTTGCCGACAACGAGTTCCTGGCACTGGTACGCAAGTACAACCCGAGCAACACCGTCAACTACGGCGGCGTTGGTCAGCTGGGCATGGTCTACAACCCGTACGTCAACAGCGGCCGCACTCGTGTGTCGGGTCTGGACTTCGACGCGTCGGGCCGCTTCAAGTTCTCCGGCATGGACTGGCGCCTGAAGCTGGACGGCACCTACGTGCTGAAGTACCAGAGCTTCAGCGTCGGCGACAACGCCTATGAACCGAACGTCGTCGGTACCTACGACTTCGGTTCGCGCATGTCGGTCAAGGCCCGCATGTATGTCAAGAGCGGCGACTTCGACAACGGCATCACCTGGAACTACGCCAGCGGCTATAGCAACAACAGCCTGCTGTCGCCGACCTGGTGCACGACCAATGGCGTCAAGGCAGCCGACATGGGCGATTGCGAACGCGTCGACCACAACACGACCGTGGACTACAACCTGACCTACTCGGGCATCCCGCACGTCAAGCTGAACCTGTATGTCTACAACGTGTTCAACGAAGCGCGTCCGATCGCCTACCGCGAAGGCTGGGCCACCACCTCGCCGCAACTGCGTACCCTCGGCGTCGCAGCAAGCTACACCTTCTAATCGGCTGAAACAGCCGGTGTGACGAAAGACCAGGCTCCGGCCTGGTCTTTTTTTTCGTGTTAGCATCCGTTCCCATCCGTGAACGACCAGAGACAGCAATGAGTTTCGTATTCCGTCTCGTGCGCGAGGAGGGCGGCGCCGCCCCCGCCATCGTGTTCGAGGATTCCACCAGCCCCGGTTTCGTGCCCCTGTGGGAAGAAGTCGGCGTCTACGATGCCCTGTACAACAGCGACGGCAAGCCGGCACGCGAGGTCTCGCGCAGCATCGCCTACGGCCTGGACCGTATCAGTGAGGAGCCTGGCCTGAACCGCCTGCTGCCCTCCAGCCTGTCGATGGGCGAGGCGATCCGCTTCCTCGAGAACGTCAACCGCGGCTGCGTCATCCACGGCACCGCGCAGATCGAAACGCGCTAGAGCACCGCTTCAAAGCCGCTTACGCGCTGCGGGGCGGGCGTGTATGCTGCCGGGTTCCACCAACCCCAGCCATGCCGCGCGCTTCATGTCACGATCAACCATCACCATCACCGGCGAATCGCCGGACCGCATCCGTGTCGAGCAACTGCTGCTCGAGAACGCCACCCTGGTCTTCGACGACTGCGACTTTTCAGGCGTCGACTTGTCGCGCCTGGACTTGCAGGAAGCGCAGTTCCGCAACTGCGTGCTGCTCGAAACCTCGTTCTACGCCGCCAGGCTGGCGCGCACGCAATGGCAGCGCTGCCGCGCCGGCCACGCCGACTTCGAGTCCGCCGACCTGGTCGACGCGCGCTTCGCTTCCTCGGACCTGAACAACATCAGCTGGCGCCGCGCCAAGCTGGCTTCGGCGAGCTTTCGCAGCTGTAAGCTGACCGGCGCGAATTTCGAGGAAGTCAGCTATCTCGGCCTGTCGTTCGAGGACACGCTGCTGGTCGGCGCCGACCTGCGCCGCATGTCCTTCCGCAAGATGACGCTGGTTGATCTGGATTTCGCCGATGCCGATTTGTCGGGCTGCGACTTCCGCGACGCCGTGTTCGAAGGCGGCGGCCTGCGCGACGCGCATATCAAGGACACCCGCTTCGATGGCGCCGACCTGCGCGAGGCCGACCTGGGCGGCCTGAAACTGGTGAACGCCAAGCTGTTCGCCGGTGCGACGATTTCGCCGCGGCAAGCAGCCGAGCTGGTGCGGGCGATGGGGCTGAACGTCGGTTGATACGTGAGCCTGGCATGCGGCAACAGGAATTGCACAGGATGTAAGCAAATGCCAGCGTTGTAAGCGAATGTTAAAGCTGTCAACAGTCCTGTGCGCCACGCCGTTCTTGGGGGAGTGACAATCAAACGTCAACTGACAAAACAACCAAGAGGAGTTGCATCATGAAAAAAACCATCGCCACCCTGATCGCTGGTCTGTTCGCAAGCGCCGCTTTTGCCCAGTCGCCGGCTACGCCTGTCGCAAAAGTGAATGCCGAGAAAATGGATGCAAAAACCGCCGTGTTGGTGGATAACAAGGACGTGAAGTCGACCGTGCAGGCCGACAGCAAGAACAATACCGTGGTGGCCCAGGCAGATACGCAGACCACCAAGAAATCCGAGAAGCAAACCAAGTCGGGCAAGCAAGCCAAGTCCGACAAGCAGGCCAAGGCCAAGCACCAGTCGCACAAGGACAGCACCAAGGCCGACAGCACCGCCGCGACGGCATCGGGCACGACCCAGACCGACAACACGACCGGCACCGGCTCGTCGATGAACTCGGCCACCGGCTCGAGCGCGGCCGGCGCAAATACCCAGAGCGGCAGCGACATGGCGCCAACGCCAAGCTCGACCCCGATGACCTCGCCGGCACCGATGACGCCGCCGACCAGCGCGCCGACCGAAACCGGCCTGGCCCCGGCCCCGGCATCGACCACGCCGCCGACCGAGCCGCTGACCCCGATCGATACCCAGGCCGCACCGACCCCGGCCACGCCGACCACCCAGCAATAATCCTGCTGGTGAGCATGCAGCCCGCCTCGGCGGGCTTTTCGGCGTGCGCTGGCCAAGCCTGAATAGCCATTCATTGCGCTATATCAGGCATCGCACGCGCATCGACCGAAAGCGCGCAAGATCGGGTCTACCCTGAGGGACCGGCGGCCATGGCGGCCGCCGCTCACCCAGGGGGCGATCATGGCTATCGAAACGAGCGAAGAAACCGTCAACGGCAAGGACGGCAACCAGATCTTCTTCCGCAGCTGGCATCCGCCCGGTCCGCCCAGCGCCCTGGTCGTGATTTGCCACGGCGTGAATTCGCATAGCGGCCAGTACGACTGGACGGCGCGCCAGCTGGCCGAGAGCGGTTTCGTGGTCTACGCGCTCGACCTGCGCGGACGCGGCAAGTCGAGCGGCGAGCGCTTCTACATCGAGGACATCGAGGAATACGTGGGCGACCTCGCCACCCTGGTCGACCTGGCCAAGACACGCGAGCCCGACCTGGCCGTGTTCCTGCTCGGGCATTCGGCGGGCGGCGTGGTGTCGTGCGTCTACACGCTCGAGCACCAGGCCGAGCTCGACGGCCTGATCTGCGAAAGCTTCGCCTTCAAGGTGCCGGCGCCGGACATCGCGCTGTCGCTGATCAAGGGCCTGAGCCATATCGCGCCGCACCTGGGGGTGCTGAGACTGAAAAACGAGGATTTTTCGCGCGACCCGGAAGCGGCGCGCGCGCTCAACAGCGATCCCCTGATTGCCGGCGAAGTGCAGCCGGCCAGCACCGTGGCCGCCCTGGTGCGCGCCGACGACCGTCTGAAAACATCCTTCGACCAGATCACGCTGCCGGTGTTCATCATGCACGGCACCGTCGACAAGGCGACCGTGCCGGCCGGCAGCCAGTTCTTCTACGAACACGCCGGCTAGCCGGACAAGACCCTGAAGATGTACGAGGGCCATTACCACGACCTGCTCAACGATTACGGCAAGGAAGACGTGCTGGCGGACACCACGTACTGGATCCGGCAACACCTGCCGCACAGCGTCCCGACCGGCCTGGCGTAGGTATTGACAAGACGGCGATGGCTCATCCATTGGTAGTCGAATTACATTATTTGTCTTATCATTCCTTAAATGCTCTGGAAGTAAGCGTAGTTTTGCTACTTCCGGCCGGGAAGAGAAGACAAGGAGACTATCGATGCAGCTTCGCCGCAGCGCCGCCATTCTGGCGGCATCTTTCGCACTCAGCCTGAACGCCTGGGCCCAACAAGTCATCGCCAAGGCGGCCTCGCCGGGCCAGGTGCTCGATGTCGAAGTCCAGATCGAGAACGGCGGCAAGCTCGGTTATACGGTCAAGCGCAGGGGCAAGGAAGTCATCGGGCTGTCGCGCCTGGGCTTCAACCTGGCCAACGCGCCGAAACTCGACGGCGGCTTTTCCCTGCTCAAGCAGGCCGCCACGCTGCACGATTCGACCTGGGAGCAACCTTGGGGCGAACGCCAGTTCGTGCGCAACCATTACCGCGAACTGCGCGTCGAGGTCGAGCAGAAGAACCGCAACAACCGCCGCCTGGCCATCGTGTTCCGCATCTACGACGACGGCATCGGCTTCCGCTACGAATTCCCGGACCAGCCGCAACTGCGCGACACCGAGATCACCGACGAGCTGACCGAGTTCGCCGTGGCCCAGAAGGGCACGGCCTGGTGGATTCCGGCCGGCGAACTGCCGGGCCTGGAAGAAGAAATCCGCAAGGCGCCGCTATCCGAGATCGGCGTTGCCAACACCCCGCTGACCGTGCGCCTGGACGACGGTACCCACATCGCCTTCCACGAAGCGGCCCTGGTCGACTACGCGTCGATGTGGCTGCGCAAGGTCGATGGCCAGAAGCTGCGCGCCCAGCTGGTGACCTCGCCGAACGGCCCGGCCGTCGTGCGCCACGGCGCCTTTACCACCCCCTGGCGCACGATGCAGATCGCCGACAACGCGGCCGGCCTGTACATGTCGGACCTGATCCTGAACCTGAACGAGCCGAATAAACTGGGCGACGTGTCCTGGGTCAAGCCGTCGAAATTCGTCGGCGTGTGGTGGGAGATGCACCTGCAGTCGGGCACCTGGAACGCCGGTCCGAAGCATGCCGCGAATACCGCCAACACCAGGCGCTACATCGACTTCGCCGCCAAATATGGCTTCCGCGGCGTACTGGTCGAAGGCTGGAACAAGGGCTGGGAAAGCGACTGGGGCCACGGCGGCGCCGACTTCAGCTTCACCGAGTCGTATCCCGACTTCGACCTGCCGGGCCTGGCCGCGTATGCCAAATCGAAGGGCGTGCGCCTGGTCGGCCACCACGAGACCGGCGGCAACCTGCCGGCCTACGAAAAGCAGATGGACGCGGCCTATAAACTGTATGCGAAGCATGGCGTCGACAGCGTCAAGTCGGGCTATGTGCACGAAGCCGGTTCCATGCAGTTCATGGGCGAGGACGGCAAGCTGCGCTACGGGAACTACGACTCGCAGCTGGGCGTGCGCCACTTCCTGAAGGCCGTCACCGAGGCGGCCAAGTACCGCATCGCGGTCGACACCCACGAGCCGGTCAAGGACACCGGCCTGCGCCGCACCTACCCGAACTGGGTCTCGCGCGAAGGCGCGCGCGGCGTCGAGTACAACGCCTGGGGCAATCCGCCGAACGCCGTCGACCACGAAGCCAAGCTGGTGTTCACGCGCATGCTGAGCGGCCCGATGGACTACACGCCGGGCATCCTGAGCCTGGTGGGCGCGGACGGCAAGGTGTTCAACTCGACCCAGGCCAAGCAGCTGGCCAACTTCGTGGTGATCTACTCGCCGCTGGCGATGGCGGCCGACCTGCCGGAAAACTACGAGAAGTACCCGGCCGCCTTCAAGTTCATCCGCGACGTGCCGACCGACTGGGCCGATACCCGCGTGGTGAACGGCGCCGTAGGTGAGTACGTGACCATCGCGCGCAAGGACCGCAATTCGCAGGACTGGTACGTGGGCGCCGTGACCGACGGCGACAAGCGCACGCTGGCGCTGCCATTGACCTTCCTGGATGCGGGCAAGACCTACGTGGCCGAGATCTACCGCGACGGCGACGCCGCCGACTACCGCAGCGAGCGCCGCTTCGATCTGGTGGTCGAGAAGCGCAACGTGACGGCGAAGGATGTGCTGCAGCTGCAGCTGGCGCCGGGTGGTGGGCAGGCGATCCGGTTTTCGGCGGCGCGTTGAGGTGATCGGGGCCGCGGCCATGACGCGGGTATGGCCTGCGGCCTTCTCGCGTGGCCCGGCCCACCCTCCGGAGGCAACATGGCCGCAAGCATGGTACGACGTTCAATCACCTTCATCTCAGGCTTGCTGCTTGCCGGCAGCGCACTCGCCACCAACACCGGCGTCCGGGAAGAATCCTTCGACTTCAAGTCCCTCTCGATCACACGCCTGACCCTGCCGGCCGAATCCGGCCCGCCAGTGCGCTACTACCTCTCCAAGCCCGCACAAAAGTCGCCGCTGGTCCTCTACATCCAGGGTTCCGGCTGCGTGCCACCCTTCATGGACCTGGGCACCGACAAACGCGCCTCGACCATCTATTCCTGGCTGCCCCTGGCCCAGCAAGGCCGCTATGCCGTGATGGCGGTCGACAAGCCCTACCAGTCGGACGCGCCGCAACAAGGGCAATACGGTTCGGCCATCGGTTGCGCCGGCAAGTTCAACGAACATTTTTCGTACGAGACCTGGCTCGCCACGCTCACCACGGCCGTGCGCCACGCCCTGCGCCGGCCCGAAGTCGATGCGCGCCGCGTGCTGGTGATCGGGATTTCGGAAGGTGCGCCGATGGCGGCCGGCCTGGCGCGGGCGCTGCCGGAAGTGACCGACGTCGTACTGCTGGGTGCGAACGGCCCGTCGCAGTTGTTCGACTTCGCCGCCAACATCTACCGATCGACCGACAGCGACGAGATCAAGCTGCTGCGCCTGCAGGAACTCGACGCCAACTACAGCGCCATCGCCGCCGATCCAGCCAGCACCACCAAGTATGCCTGGGGCCATCCTTACCTGCGCTGGAGCAGCTTCTTCGCCCAGTCCACGATGGAGAACCTGGCGCACGCGAAGGCGCGCGTCTACATCGCCGCCGGCATGCAGGACAACAGCGTGCCGATCCTCTCGACCGAGGTGCTGTACACCCAGTTGCGCACCCAGGGCAGGGATGTGACGATGCGACGCATACCGCTGGCGGGCCACAGCCTGGTGCCGGACGGCCGGCCGATGCCGGAGGCGCAACAGGAATACGACGCCTTCATGGCGTGGTTCGAAAAACGGTGATGGGCGGCGTGCCGGGCTAGCGGTCCAGCAGCCGCTCGATGTCGTTCCTGATCTCTTCGGGCCTGGTCTTGGGCGCGTAGCGCTTGACGACCTTGCCGTCGCGATCGACGAGGAATTTGGTGAAGTTCCACTTCACGAGCTCGGTGCCCAGGATGCCGGGCGCCTCATGCTTCAGGTGGCGGAACAGGGGATGGGCGTTGGCGCCGTTGACGTCGATCTTGGCGAACAGCGGGAAGCTGACGCCGAAGTTGCGTTCGCAGAAGACGCCGATCTCGGCTTCGGTACCGGGTTCCTGGTGCTTGAACTGGTTGCAGGGAAAGCCCAGCACTTCGAAGCCGCGGTCGCCATAGTCGCGGTGCATGGCTTCCAGGCCGGCATACTGCGGCGTGAAGCCGCAGGCGCTGGCGGTGTTGACGATCAGGAGCACCTGGCCACGGTAGCATGACAGGTCGACGGGCGTGCCGTCGAGGGCATTGGCGGAGAAGTCGAAAACGTTCATGTTGGGGATGATACCAACACTGCGGGCATGTCCCAACATTTGCCGTCCGCCCTACGATTTACACCAGGCCCAGGTGCTCGGTCCCCGCCGAGAAATCGCGGTTCTTCGCGTGCTTGCTATTGAGCTTGATGGTCAGGCGTAGATCGTTTACCGAATCCGCATTGCGCAGCGCGTCCTCGTACGAAATCTTGTCCGCCTCGTAGAGATCGAACAGCGCCTGATCGAAGGTCTGCATGCCCAGTTCGCGCGATTTCTTCATGATCTCCTTGATCTCGTGGACCTCGCCCTTGAACACCAGGTCCGAGATCAGCGGCGAGTTCAGCATGATTTCCATCGCCACCACGCGGCCCTTGTCTTCCTTCTTCGGCACCAGGCGCTGCGATACCAGGCCGCGCAGGTTCAGCGAGAGGTCCATCAGCAGTTGCTGGCGGCGCTCTTCGGGGAAGAAGTTGATGATGCGGTCGAGCGCCTGGTTGGCGCTGTTGGCGTGCAGGGTGGCCAGGCACAGGTGGCCGGTTTCGGCAAAGGCGATCGCGTGTTCCATGGTGTCGCGGTCGCGGATCTCGCCGATCTGGATCACGTCCGGCGCCTGGCGCAGGGAGTTCTTCAGGGCCGCCTCGAAGCTGTCGGTGTCCACGCCCACTTCGCGCTGCGTGATCACGCAGTTCTTGTGCGGGTGGACGAATTCGACCGGGTCCTCGATGGTGATGATGTGGCCGTAGCTGTTCTCGTTGCGGTAGCCGACCATCGCCGCCAGCGTCGTCGATTTACCCGAGCCGGTGGCGCCGACCATGATCACCAGGCCGCGCTTGGCCATGATCACGTCTTTCAGCACCTCGGGCAGGCCCAGGTCCTCGAACTTCGGAATTTGCGTGGTGATGGTCCGCAACACCATGCCGACGCTGCTCATCTGGACAAAAGCCGAGACGCGGAAGCGCCCCAGGTCGCCCGGGCTGATCGCGAAGTTGGCTTCGCGCGTCAGTTCGAAGCCGGCGGTCTGCTTGTCGTTCATGATCGAACGCGCCAGGTCGGCCGTGTGCGCGGCCGTCAGCGGCTGGCTGGAGACCGGCGTCATGCGGCCGTCGATCTTGATCGCGGGCGGGAAGCCGGCGGTGATGAAGAGGTCCGAGCCGCCCTTGCCGACCATCAGGCGCAGCAGGTCGAACATGAACTTGGATGCCTGGTCGCGTTCCATCGCTTATCCCGGGAAGTTTTCTGGAATCTTCGCGGCAGAGCGCGCGGCGCTGCTCGAGATGATGTTCCGGCGCACCAGGTCGGTCAGGTTCTGGTCCAGGGTCTGCATGCCGACGTTGCTGCCGGTCTGGATGGCCGAGTACATCTGGGCGATCTTCGCTTCGCGGATCAGGTTGCGGATCGCCGGCGTGCCGAGCATGATCTCGTGCGCCGCCACGCGGCCCGCGCCGTCCTTGGTCTTCAGCAGGGTCTGCGAAATCACGGCCTGCAGGGACTCCGACAGCATCGCGCGCACCATCTCTTTTTCTTCGGCCGGGAAGACGTCGACGATACGGTCGATGGTCTTCGCCGCCGACGAGGTGTGCAGGGTGCCGAACACCAGGTGGCCGGTTTCGGCGGCCGACAAAGCGAGACGGATCGTCTCGAGGTCGCGCAGCTCGCCGACCAGGATCGCATCCGGGTCTTCGCGCAGCGCCGAGCGCAGCGCGTTGTTGAAGGAGAGGGTGTGTGGGCCGACTTCGCGCTGGTTGATCAGGCACTTCTTCGAGTCGTGCACGAACTCGATCGGGTCCTCGATGGTGAGGATGTGCCCGTATTCGTTTTCGTTCAGGTGGTTCACCATCGCCGCCAGCGTGGTCGACTTGCCGGAACCGGTGGGGCCGGTGACGAGCACCAGGCCGCGCGGTTTCAGGGCCAGTTCGCCGAAGATCTTCGGTGCGTTGAGTTCTTCCAGCGACAGGATCTTCGAGGGAATCGTACGCAGCACGGCGGAGGCGCCGCGTTCCTGGTTGAAGGCATTGACGCGGAAGCGCGCCAGGCCGGGAATGGCGAACGAGAAGTCGCACTCCAGCACCTCTTCGTACTGCTTGCGCTGGCCGTCATTCATGATGTCATAGATCATGGCGTGCACGTCCTTGTGCTCGAGCGGCGGCAAGTTAATGCGGCGCACGTCGCCATGGACGCGGATCATCGGCGGCAGGCCGGCGGAGAGGTGGAGGTCGGAGGCTTTGTTCTTGACCGAGAAGGCGAGTAATTCGGAGATGTCCATTTATAATCCCTGTGCCGTGAAGGGCGCAGCTTCGGCCAGCGTTCTCGCATGTCCCGAATATTGCCCACAGAAAACGATTATGGTCACAATCGCCGATAACTTGCAAGCTGTCGAAGCGACAATCGCCGCCGCCGTCAAGGACGCCAACCGGGCCCGTTCGATGGTCCAGCTGCTCGCTGTCTCGAAGACGTTTCCGGCGGAAGCGGTGCTCGAAGCGATGGCAGCCGGACAACGCGCCTTTGGCGAAAACTATCTGCAAGAAGGCGTGGAAAAAATCGCCGCCGTGGCGCGCGCGCAACCCGATACGCCCGTGGAGTGGCATTTCATCGGCCCGATCCAGAGCAACAAGACCCGGCCGATCGCCACCCATTTCAGCTGGGTGCACACCGTGGACCGCCTGAAGGTCGCGCAGCGCCTGTCGGAACAGCGCCCGCCGGAGCTCGGCCCCTTGCACATCTGCCTGCAAGTGAACATCAGCGGCGAGGCCACTAAGAGCGGCGCCACGCCGGACGAATTGCCGAAGCTGGCGCGCCAGGTCGCGGCCTTGCCGAACCTGCGCCTGCGCGGCCTGATGGCGATCCCGGAACCGCAAACCGACCCGGCCCTGCAGCGTGCGGCCTTTGCCAGGCTGCGCAAGCTTGGCGAGGCCTTGCGCGCGGACGGCCTTCCGGTCGACACGCTGTCGATGGGGATGTCGGGCGACATGGCGGCGGCCATTCTCGAAGGCGCGACCATCGTGCGCGTCGGCAGCGCCATTTTCGGCACACGTACTTATCACAAGGATTCGGAATGAAGATCGCTTTCATCGGCGGCGGGAACATGGCCACGGCGCTGATCGCCGGGCTGGTCAAGAATTTGGGCGCAGATGCGCAGGTGCATGTGGTCGATCCGAATGCGGATGCCCGTGAAAAGCTGGCCGCGCAGTATGGGGCGAGCACCGCTCCCAGCATCGATGCCGCTGCCGGCGCCTGCGATGTGATCGTGCTGGCGGTGAAGCCGCAGCAGATGCGCGAGGTGGCGGCCGCGCTGGCGCCGCAGCTGGCGCAGTTGAGTGAAGGGCCGCTGGTACTGTCGATCGCGGCGGGCATCTGCAGCGTGGACCTGTCGCGCTGGCTGGGCGGCTACGGCGCCATCGTGCGCACCATGCCGAATACGCCGGCGCTGATCGGCATGGGCATCACCGGCATGGTGGCGACAAGCGGCGTGACCGGCGCCCAGCGTGCGGCGGCCGACAGCGTGATGCGGGCGGTAGGCGAAACCGTGTGGCTGGACGACGAAGCGCTGATCGATCCGGTGACGGCGGTGTCGGGCAGCGGGCCGGCCTACGTGTTCTACTTCCTGGAAGCGATGCAGGCGGCGGCCGTGGAGATGGGCTTGAGCGCGGAGCAGGGCAAGGCGCTGGCGCTGGCCACGTTTGCCGGGGCGGCGGAACTCGCGGCGCAATCGAGCGAATCGCTGGAAGTGCTGCGCCAGCGCGTAACCTCGAAGGGGGGCACGACGCATGCGGCGATTACCAGCATGGAAGCGGCGGGCGTGAAGCCGGCGATCATGGCGGCCATGCAGGCGGCAGCGGCGCGTGGGCGTGAGTTGGGAGAGGAGTTGGGCGGATTAAACGTCGATAGAATGCGGGCCGTGTAATGGTGGGTACAAGTACCCACCCTACAGGACGCATACCGTAGGGTGGGTATGTGTAGTGCTGGCATTTAGCCAGCCCTACTACTCACCATCACGGAGTCTACCGGAAACGCTCCGGCAAATGCTCGCGAACGAGCGGCAACACCCGCTGCACCACCGGCATCACGCTCGGCAGCACATTCTGCACGATCTTCCACGCCGATACACCGGTCGCTACCAGTGCCAGCACCGGTTTCGGCCGCGCAATCAGCAGGCCGAGCGCAACGCCGCCGCCGGCCAGCAAGACCTTGCGGTTGGCCAGCAGCGACTGGCCGACGCCGCTGATCCGTTCGACCGGCGCCTTCAGCAGGTTCAGCTCGTAGGCGATGTCGCCGCGCTGCTGCGCACACTCGGCAATCAAATGCGCACGGCGCACCGTCAATGGCTTCTTCTCACTGTTCATGCGCCGCTCCCGTGCCCTTGATGAAGGCGATATCCTTGTTCAGCTCTTCCAGGGTGGCCGCCATCATCGGTGGACGGGACGCGAAGCGCGCACGCACCTGCAGCAGGATCACGACGGCCGCCAGTGCAAACAGGCCGGCCATGCCGCCGATTGCCAGCAGGCGGTGCGTGTCCCAGAACAGCACGATCACGAACAAGGCCACCAGCATGAAGGCGCCGGCGCCGAGGAAGGCGGCAAACAGCGCCCAGGCAACGTAGCCGAGCAGGCGCTGCGCTTCTTCCTGTACCTCGACCGCCGCCAGCGCCAGGCGCGTGCGCGCCATGGCCAGGACGGTCGAGCCGATCCGGCCGACCGCCGCGGCAATGGCCATCAGCGGCGTCCGATCAGCAGGCCGAGCACGACGCCAACGGCGGCGCCTAGGCCCACCGCTTTCCACGGATTGTCCTTGACGTAGGTGTCGGTGGCCTTGGCGGCGGCTTTTGATTTCTCGATGACTTCCAGGTTGGCCAGGCCTTCTTTGGCGCTGGTCAGCGCACCCTCGAACTTGGCCTTGGCCGCTTCGAGCTGTTCGCCGGTCAGCGAACCGCCGTGGCGCAGCCAGGCTTCCGCGTCCAGGATCACGGTCTTCAGGTCGGCCAGGAGCTGGTCGCGGGCGCCGGTCTGGGTCGGGATTTTTTCCATCATGTTTTAGCCTCGTAATAGGGGGTGATTGGCCGCTGCCTCGCCGGCAGAGCGGAGATTTGTATTTCGGACAATGTTATCCTAATGCATAGTCTAACGCGACACCGGCAAAAAGGGCCGCACCCAACCAATTGTTGTGGCGGAAGGCAGCAAAGCAGCGCAGGCGGTCGCGGTTGCGGATCAGGGTGTAGTGGTAGAGCGCCATGCCGGCCGCCACCACCACGCCGCCGACGAACCACCAGCGCAGGCCGAGCATCCAACCGCACACCAGGTCGATCGACAGGGCCACGCCGTAGCACAGCATCACGGCGGCCACGTCGTAGCGACCGAAGGTGATGGCCGAGGTGCGCATGCCGATCTTGAGGTCGTCGTCGCGGTCGACCATCGCGTATTCGGTGTCGTAGGCCACGGCCCAGAACACGTTCGCCACCAGCAGCCACCAGGCCACCGCCGGCACCTGGCCCTGGATGGCGGCGAATGCCATCGGGATGCCGAAGCCGAAGGCGATGCCGAGGTAAGCCTGGGGAATCGCGAAGAAGCGCTTGAAATACGGGTAGGTGCCGGCCACGATCACGGCCACCACCGACAATTGCTTGGTGAGCGTGTTCAGCGGCAGGATCAGCAGGAAGGAAACGATGGCCAGCACGGCGGCGACCATCACCGCTTCCCAGGCCTTGATGCGGCCGCTGGTGACCGGACGGTCGACGGTGCGCTTGACGTGGCGGTCGAAGTCGCGGTCAGCGTAGTCGTTGATGGCGCAGCCGGCCGAGCGCATCAGGGCGGTGCCGAGGACGAAGATCAGGACCACATGCCAGGGCGGCGTGCCGCCGGCGGCCATCCACAGCGCCCAGAGGGTGGGCCAGAGCAGGAGAAGAATACCGATCGGCTTGTCGGCGCGGACCAGCCGAAAATAAAGCGCCAGCTTGTTCATGGAAATCGCGGTCTTGTTGTGTACAAGACAGCGATTTTAACCGGAGTCGTGGGATGGAAACACCGCTAACGGTGTCGGAGGGCCGTAGGGTGGGCAC
>DAMABW010000006.1:0-5473 GCA_031999925.1 Massilia sp.
TGTCGGACCTGCTGCGCGATATCACGCTCGAGTACGATCACCTTGCCACCATCGAGCCGATCAACCTCGGCTTCGACGAAGCGGCGCGCCACATCCGCGAACGCATGGCGAGCGAACGCTGCGACGTGGTGATTGCCGCCGGCTCGAACGGCGCCTACCTGAAGGGCCGCGTCTCGGCGCCGGTGGTGGTGGCCAAGGCCAGCGGCTTCGACGTGATGCAGGCGCTGGCGCGGGCGCGCAAGGTCTCCAGCCGGATTGGCGTCATCAGCTACCAGCAGCCCCTGCCGGAACTGGCCGACTTCAGCGCCACCTTCGGCCTCACCATCGCCCAGCGCACGTATGTGACGCGCGAGGATGCGCGCGCCGCGATCAAGGAAATGAAGACGACCGGGATCGAGGTCGTGGTCGGCGCCGGCCTGATCACGGACCTGGCCGAGGAAGCGGGCCTCACCGGTGTGTTCCTGTACTCGGCCGCCTCGATCCGCCAGGCCTTCGACGATGCGCTGGAGCTCGCCCGCCTGACCCAGCTGGAAGCGAACCGCATCCGCCGTGGGCCGGCCAACGAACCGCGGCGCGCGCGGCGCGGCCTGAACGACTTGCGCGGCGAATCGGAGGCGATGGAGCGGCTGCGTCAATCCGTGGTGCTGTATGCGCGTTCGCCGGCCACCGTCCTGATCCAGGGCGAGACCGGCAGCGGCAAGGAACTCGTGGCCCAGGCCATCCACCGCGAAGGCCCGCGCAACCTGGGTGCGAACCGGCCTTTCGTGGCGGTGAACTGCGGAGCGATTGCCGAGTCGCTGCTGGAGTCGGAACTGTTCGGGCACGAGGAAGGCGCGTTTACGGGTGCGCGCCGTGGCGGGCACGCGGGGCTGTTCGAGGCGGCCAATCGCGGCACGCTGTTCCTCGACGAGATCGGCGAAATGCCGCTGGCCTTGCAAACGCGCCTGCTGCGCGTGCTGGAAGAGCGCGAAGTCATGCGCGTTGGCGGCACGCGGCCGGTGCCGATCGAGGTGCGCGTGATCAGCGCCACCCACTGCGACCTGGAAGCGCGCGTGCGCGAGGGGCGCTTCCGGGCCGACCTGTTCTATCGGTTGGCGGTGCTGCGCCTGGCGCTGCCGCCGCTGCGGGCGCGCGTGCCGGACATCGCGCCGCTGGCCGAATGGTCGCTGAAGCAGTCGCTGGCGGCGCTGGGTGCGCGGCCGCATCCGAACCTGCATGCGGAGTTGACGGCTTGCGCCCCGCTGCTGGAGCGCTACGGCTGGCCGGGGAATGTGCGCGAGCTGCGCAACCTGATGGAGCGGCTGGCCCTGTTCCTGGCGGCGGAACCCTTGCAGGCGCTGACGCCGGGATTCCTGCTGTCGGTGGCGCCGGAACTGGCTTTGGGTCCGATTCCTGCCGCCCCCGAGATGCCTACCGCCATGCCAGCCGCGCCTGCGCACAGTACGGCGGACATCGTGGCCCGTTTTGGCGGCTCGCGCGATGCGGCCGCGCGCCACCTCGGCATCAGCCGCACTACCTTGTGGCGCCGACTCAAAAGCGGAAGCTGAGGCGCCCGACAAGTTGCTTGCCTTTTGAGCAAGCGTTCTCGTAGACTGAGCAGTCATCGCGCCGTCGCGCCTGGCAGTTGCCGGCGGCATCGCCTTCTCACCCTTTTCTTTTCGCGTGCCGACGTGGCTTTCGCTTCCGACAAACATCCCGCGTATGGCGAAGTGGCCACGCTGATTGCGATCAGCTTCGGCTGGTTCATGCTCGCTTCGGTATTGGCCGTACTCGATGGATTTCCCGTATCGGCCGCGCCGTTTTCGGACACCTCGCTGATCGGCCTGATCGTGACCGAACTCGTGCTGGGCGTGCTGGCCCTGGGCTACCTGCGCTATCGCGGCTATGTGCTGCAGGAACTGCTGCCGAGGCCGGGCTGGCGCGGCTGCCTGGAAGGCGCCCTCCTGTGTGGCGCGGGAATCGCGGCCTGTACCGTGGTCGACGCCCTGCTCCCGGCGCGACCCGGCGCCGTCGAACCGGTTGCCCAGATGCTGGCAAACGCCAGGCCAACCATGATCGTCGTGCTTGCGGTCTCCGTACTCAACGGCCTGTACGAAGAAACCTTCTTGCTCGGCTACCTGGTCCGTGGCTTCGCCTCGTTCGGAGCCTCGTTTGCGGTGGGACTCAGTGTGCTGGTGCGCCTGCTGTACCACCTGTACCAGGGACCGGCGGGCGCGGTGTCCGTCGTCGTGTTCGGGATCGTGCTGGGAGCCGCGTACTGGCGCACCCGCCGGCTCTGGCCCGCGGTGGTCGCGCACACCCTGGCCGATATCCTTGCCTTGGCCTGACTTGCAAAAGCAGGTATCGATCGTTACAGTCTGTTCCGCATCCACGCAATGTTCCCATTCGGAGAAACGATCATGCAAATCAAACGCATCGACTTCGACGAGGTCTTCGACGTCCAGCCGGGACCGGGCGACTTCAGTTTCAGGAGCCGGGGACAAACCCACTACGCCGTCAATCTCTGGCGCGGCCTGATCCCGCAGGCCGGGTCGTCTTACCTGGTCGCCTTTGCGGAACCCGGCGACTGGTCCACGGTCCTCGCCTGGCTCGACCTGCAAACGGGCACGCGCCGGCTCAAGGACAACACCTGGCTTGCCGTGCTGTCCGACATGAGCGCCATCGCCTGGCTGGCGCCCTTCCTGCTGGGCGGCACGCTCCTGTTCATCGGCCCGGGGGCGGCGCTTGCCGTATTGCTGGCGCTGTGCGGCCTGGCCGGTGTGCGCGTGTACCGGATCGTCCGTCGCGGACGGCGTGTGCTGCGCGCGCTGTCGACGGCATACCTGGATGCCCGCGCGTGCCAACCCGGCGGTGCCGCGGCGCCGTGAAACACGCTTGCCCACCCGGCGCGGCGCTACACTAGCGTGTCGCCCATCCTGCCGAGTTTCCACCGTGTCGAGATCGCTTGCCCTGCTTTGCCGCTCCGGAGTCATCGGCTTCCTGTGCCTGCTGGCCTGGGCCGGGCCGGCCGCCGCCCTGCCTGCCGACGTCGGCATCGCCAACACGTCGCACACGCGCTGGACCGCACTCGAAGGCGGGCCGCCACCGGTCACCGCCATGGCCCAGACGCCCGATGGCTGGCTCTGGCTCGGCACCTCCGACGGCCTGTACCGCTTCGATGGCGACCGCTTCGCGCGCTTTGCGCTGCCTGCACGCGGCCTGCTGAACCGCGAGCGCATTGCAGGACTCCACGCCGAGCCGAATGGCAAGCTCTGGATCCTCTATGTGGCCGGCCGGCTGTCGGTGTTGCATCCGGACGGGCGGCTCGACGACATACCGGATGCGCCGGTGCCGATCGGCGGCATCAATGCGGTCGCCGTCGACCGCGACGGCAGCGTCTGGGCGGCGACGCCGAGCGGCATGCACCGCTTCGACGGCAAGGCCTGGCACACGGCCGCCATCGACGGCAAGCCCGATGCCGACGGCCTCGGCAGCCTGGCACTCGACCAGTACGGCCAGCTGTGGGCCGCCGACGACGCGCACGCCTGGCGCCTGGACCGGAGCAGCGGCCGCTTCGCGCAGGCCGCCGCACCGGGCGGCAAGCTGACCATGTCGCCGGACGGGCGCCTGTGGCTGCTGCGGCGTGGCCAGTTGCGGCTCCTGCCATCAAACAGGGATGGCGCCGTGCGCCCGCGCCCGGCGTGGTTCAACCAGTCCGAGTCGCGCGCCGGCGGCCAGTTCGACGCCGACGGCACCTTGTGGACGCTGGACGGCACAGGCGGCGTGCACCTGCGCTACGGCGCCACGGCGCTGCCGGGCGGACTCGATATGGCCCGGGATGCCGACGACCACATCGCGGCAACGTCCCTGTCGGGCGACGATCCGCACACCCTGCTCGAAGACCGCGAGGGCAACGTCTGGGTCGCCACCCAGCAGGGCCTGGACCGCTTCCGCGCGCAGCGCGTGCTGCGCTCTCCCCTGCCCGGCGCCGGCTTGCATTACAGCCTGGCCCGTGACTGCCAGGGCGTGGTCTGGGCCGCCGATGCGCGCAGCGGCGCCTTGTGGCGCCTGGCGCCGGACGCCGCGCCGCGCATCGAACCGGGACACGATGTGACCGTGGTCGGCAACGACCATCGCGGCGCACTGCTGCTGGGCCGGAAGCGCTCGATCGAAGTACGCGCTTGCGGCTCGGTCGAGCACATCGCGTTGCCGCCGGGACGTGACGGCAAGCCCGTCGATCTGCGTTTGCTGGGCATGCGCGACGACGGCAAGGTGCTGTGGATCGCCGCGGCCGAGACGGGCCTGATGGGCCTGATCGACGGCAAGTGGCTGCCGCGCAGCCACTTCAAGCTGCCGCCGAAGATTTTCGTGTCGGCCACCGGCGGGCCGGGCCAGCTCTGGCTCGGCCTGGGCGACGGCGAGCTGGTGTTGTACGACAATGGCCGCCAGCAGGTCTTCGATGCCTCGGCCATCGGCCTGGCCTCGGCGATCTTCACGCAGGACGGCGTCGCCATCAGCGGCGAGCGCGGCATGGGTGTGCTGAAGGAAGGCCGCATCCATCTCCTGCGCGCCGCCGAACCCGACGTGCTGCGCAATCTCACCGGCATGCATGTCACCGCCACGGGCGACCGCTGGCTGAACGGCGCGCGCGGCGTGCTCTACGTGCGGCGCGCCGACTGGCAGCGCAGCGTGGCCGACCCGGCACAGCCGCTGCGCTACGAACTCGTCGGCGCGCTCGAAGGCTATCCCGGCCAGGCCGTGACCGAAACCCGCTTGCCGACCGCCGTCGCCGATGGCGCCGGCCGTATCTGGCTGGCCGCGTCGGGCGGCGTGGTCAGCATCGACACCCGGTCCTGGCGCCGCAACCCGCATGCGCCAAGCGTCGCGGTGCTCGGCGTGCAATCGGGCGGACTGGCGCTGACCGGGGCGGGACCGATCGACCTGGGGCCTGGCGCCGGCGAATTCAGCATCGGCTTCACCGCGCCCGGCATCGGCCGCCCGGAAGCGATGCGCTTCCAGTACCGGCTCGACGGCGTCGACCGCGACTGGCAGAACGCGGGTAACCGCCGCGCCGCCTTCTACACCAACATCGGCCCCGGCGACTACCGCTTCCACGTGCGGGCGACGAACGAGGACGGCATCCCGAGCGCGCAGGCCGCCACCGTCGATGTGCGGGTGGCGCCGACGCTACTGGAAAGCCGCCCGTTCCAGGTCTTGTGCCTGTTGCTCCTGGCGGCGCTGGCCTATTTGCTGCACCGCTACCGCGTTCGCTACCTGACGCGGCGCGTGGCCGAGCGCATCGAGGTGCGCAACGCCGAGCGCGAACGCATTGCGCGTACCCTCCACGACACCTTCCTGCAAACCGTGCAGGGACTGGTGCTACGGCTCGACACCGTGGTCGGCGTCCTGCCGGCCGAAGGCGACATCCGCCGCAAGCTCGAACAGGTGCTGGGCGAGGCGCGCCATGCCATCGCCGAGGGCCGCGACCAGTTGC
>DAMABW010000006.1:5483-32418 GCA_031999925.1 Massilia sp.
GCAGGGACTGCGCGGCGACGCCGCCGCCTTCGAGGACGCGCTCGCCGCCACCGTGCGTTCGCTGCAGGAGACCAGTCCCGGCACGACCGTCTCCATCGGGCTCGACGACACGGCGGTCAAGGCCGGCGCGGCCATCGGCGAAGACATCGTCGAGATCGCACGTGAAGCCCTGCGCAACGCTTTCCTGCATGCCGGCGCGCGGCAGATCGAGGTGCGGCTGTCCTGCGAACACGCGCAGTTGCTGCTGGAAGTGAAGGACGACGGCAAGGGCATCGACGACGCCGTGCTGAAGGCCGGCGGCCGCAAGGGACATTGGGGCCTGCCCGGGATGCAGGAACGCGCGGCGCGCGTGGGCGGCAGGCTGACGGTGGCGCGCCGTGCCGGCGGCGGGACGACAGTGCGCCTGGCATGGCCGATCGAAGGAAAGGCGGCTGCTACCTGAAGCGGCTGTACGGCGTGTAGATGGCGCCGTGACGCTGCGTGGTCATGCGATCCGGGCCGCCCTGCGCCGACGCAGGCTGTAGACCATGAAGCCGACCACACCCAGGTTGACGACCAGGAGGGCGGCGCTGAGAGGACTGGGACGCTCGACCAGTTCGCGCAATTCGAAGGGCAGGTAGACGGCGCCGCTGGCAGCGGCAAAGGCTTCACCCCAGGCGCGCTCGAACCACAGGCCGTAAGCCTCGACCATGCGCACGGCCGAATACGCCAGCGCCGCAGCGGCAAGCCCCATCAGGTGTGCGTCGTCGAGCTTGCCCGCGTATGCGAGGAAGACGCGCGGGGTGTGCGCGGCGGGATTCAGGTGCGCGTGCGTGACCAGGGCCTCGGCCAGTTGCTGGACATTGCGGTGCACCAGCGCGAACAGGCCGAAGCCGGTCAGCAGCACGACCAGCCCTTTCGCAGCCTCGATGGCGGCCACGGCGCGGATACCTTGCGACAGACGCATTTCCTTTCCTCTCCCGGCAATTGGCCTGTTTCAAATTCTGCCAGAAGCGCCCATGCACGCGCGGACGGGAGAGCCCGGCATGCCGTCGCGGCACGCATGGCGGCCTTGCGATATTTCCTGCCTTTATTTCGATAACATACATAATCGATTTCCTGCGAACATGGAGGCTGTCGCTCTATGTCATCAGGAAAGCCAAGATGGAAAACGTATCAACCAGCCCCGCCCGCGCCAGTGAACGCCAATACCAGGACCTCGGTCCGGCCAAACTCGCTACCCGCCTGGCCTTCTTCATCGCCGGTTTCGGACTGGCCTGCTGGGCGCCGCTGGTTCCCTATGCCAAGGCCAGGCTGGGGCTCGGCGAGGCGGAACTGGGCAGCATCCTGCTCTTCCTCGGGATCGGCAGCGTGGTCGGCATGCCGGCAGCGGGCCACCTGGCGGGCCGGCTCGGCAACCGCGCCGTGGTGACGGCCGGCGCGATCGGCGTCATCCTGTGCCTGCCCCTGCTCGCCCTCGCCCCGAATGGCCTGGTGCTGGGCGCCAGCCTGTTCGTGTTCGGCGCCGCGCTGGGCGGCATCGACGTCGCCGCCAACATGCATGGCACCGAGGTGCAGGTGCGGGCGCGCCAGCCGCTGATGTCGGGCTTCCATGGCTTGTACAGCGTCGGCGGCCTGGTTGGCGTGGGCGCCGTCACGCTGGCCCTGTCGTTCGGCGTCGACGTCGCGTGGACGGCGGGGGCCGCCAGCGCCATCGTGCTGCTCTGCCTGCTGGCCTCGCTGGCCGGCTTCCTGCCCACGCCGAAGGCCGCGCAAGCGCAGTCGCTCTTCGTCGTCCCGCACGGGATTGTGGTGCTGATCGGGGCCATGGCCGGACTCACCTTCCTGTCCGAAAGCGCGGTGCTCGACTGGGGCGCCATCCTGCTGTCGGAGTCGAAGGGAATGCCGATCGACCGCGCCAGCGCCGGCTATGCGGCCTTCGCCCTCGCCATGACCATCACCCGCTTCGTCGGCGACGGCGTCGTGGCCAGGCTCGGCAACCTGAAGGCGCTGGCCGGCGGTGCGCTGCTCACCGCCGCCGGTATCGCCCTGGCGGCCTGGGCCGACGACAGCTGGGTGTCGATCGCCGGCTTCGCGCTCACCGGCTTCGGCGCGGCGAACATCGTGCCGGTGCTGTTCACGCTCGCCGGCACGCAAAAGGCGATGCCGGTCGGGTATGCGATCTCGGCCGTGAGCCTGCTCGGCTACCTCGGCGTCTTCGTCGGCCCGGCCCTGGTCGGACACGTCGCCGCGCTCCTGACGCTGCCGCTCTCGTTCGGCCTGCTGGCGGTGCTGATGCTGGCCGTTGCCTGCCTGAGCGCGCAGGTGGTCAAGGCGGCGCGCGCCGACTGAGGCCGGGTGCCATGTCCGAATCCCACCAGGCCGATGAACGCATCGACCGCTCGCCGGCCTGGATCGTCGGCCTGAGCGAGCAATGGGCGTCGACCGCGGTGCTCGACACCCATTCCCACGCGCGGCACCAGATCATCTTTGCCAGGAAGGGCGTGATCCACGTCACCACCGCCCAGGGCAGCTGGATCCTGCCGCCGACACGGGCGCTGTGGATTCGCAGCGGCACGGCGCATGCCTTCCAGGCCGCGCGGCCGGTCGAGGTGGTGATCTTGTATGTGGCGCCCCAGGCGCCGGGCATTCCGGACTGGGAGGGCTGCGCCGTGCTGAACGTGTCGCCGCTGGTGCGGGAACTGATTTGCGCCTGCGCGGCGCAGAGTTGGGACGCGCAGCCGGATTCGGCGGCCGGCCGACTGGCGCAGGTACTGCTTGACCGGCTGGCCACCCTGCCCCAGGCGCCGCTGGCCCTGCCCGAGCCGATCGACCCGCGCGCCTTGCGCGTGGCGGCCATGGTGCGGCAAGACCTGGCCGACCGCCGCACCGTGGCCGAGCTCGTGAGCGCGGCGGGTGCCAGTGCGCGCACGGTCGAACGCCTGTTTGCCACCGAAACCGGCATGTCCTTCGGCAGCTGGCGCATCCGCCACCGCATGCTGGCGGCCCTGGAGCGCCTGGCCTATGGCGACAGCGTCGGCGACGTGGCATTCAGCGTGGGCTACGAATCGGCGTCGAGCTTTGTTGCCGCCTTTCGCCAGGCGTTCGGCACGACGCCGGCGCGCTACTTCGATTTTCCGCAGGCCTAGCTGCGTTGCGCGCAGTGCAGGCCGATCGACGCATACAGATCAGCGCACGCACGTCACGTAGGCCTTGACGTCGCTGGCGGCCGCGGTGTCCACGCCCGTCCCCAGGTTCAGCGCCACGTGCGTATTCGCGCCGGCGCCGGCATCCGACGTCCAGGCATCGCCCGTCGCCCAGTTCTGTCCCGCCAGCTGCCCCGAATCGATCAGCGCCTTCAGCTCGGCCTGGGTCGGCAGCTTCCAGCCGGTCTTGCCCTGGATGGTGGTGTTCTTGCAGAAGGCATCGGCCTTGGTCCAGTCCAGCACGAACGAGGCCGGCATCCACACGGCCTCGCCGCGGGTGACGAAGGCGGCGGTGGTGGCAGGCGCCACGCACTGGCCGTTTTCGCGCACCGAAGGCGCTTCGCAGACGCGCGCCGTTACCGTCAGCAAGGTGCTGGTGGAGGTCGGGTTGTAGCTGCCGGTGCGCGGCTGCGATGCGGTGATGGTGCTGGTGCCGGCCACGTGCACGGTGACCGTCTTGCCGACGATGGTGGCCACTTGCGGGTTACTGCTGGTGAAGACGAATTGCCCGGGGCTGTCCGAGCTTGGCGCAACCAGGTCAAAAGGCGCGTCGCCTTCGACTTTATTAATTGCCGGGAAATCACCCAGCGGAACGCCGTGGCCGCCGCAGGCGGACAACACGAGCAACGCTGCGGCTGCGGTCATGGAGAGAATGCGCTTGATGCTCATGGATAGGCGTCCGAGGCGAAAAAGATGGAGCAGTATAGCACCGGCCGGCAATATCAATTGACAAAATCATATGCCGACAGGGTAGGACGATTGAGCCTGCGCAGCCCGTCCGGGCCGCCGATATGCTTCAGAAGTCTGTCTCATAAATCGCATACCGATATGAGATTATCTTATTAAAGAAACATGACTATACATGTTAAGGTAACGCCCCTCGACACTTCACGGTGCGCCATGATCGCCATTCAAGCCAGCGACGGCGGATCGCCGTAAGATGTCTTGTTGTTCACGACTGGCGCCATCTGCGCCCTCTTTCCTGCGTTCACGGCGCCCACAAGGCGCCACTTTGGAGGCAACATGCAACGCGAAACGGAACACCTGTCACAGGCAGCGATCTTCTCGCTGATCGGCAACACCCCCCTCGTACAAGTCACGCGCATGGATACCGGTCCCTGCCAGCTCTTCCTCAAGCTCGAATCGCAGAATCCAGGCGGCTCGATCAAGGACCGCATCGGCGTGGCCATGATCGAAGCGGCCGAGGCTGACGGCAGCCTGAAGCCCGGCGGCACCGTGGTCGAGGCCACCGCCGGCAACACCGGCCTGGGCCTGGCCCTGGTGGCGCGCATCAAGGGCTACCGCGTGGTGCTGGTGGTGCCCGACAAGATGGCCGCCGAAAAGGTGCTGCACCTGAAGGCCCTGGGCGCCGAGATCCACCTGACCCGCTCCGACGTCGGCAAGGGCCACCCCGAGTACTACCAGGACGTGGCGGCGCGCCTGACGCGCGACATCCCCGGCGCCTGGTTCGCCGACCAGTTCAACAACCCCGCCAACCCGCGCGCCCACGAAACCACCACCGGCCCCGAGATCTGGCAGCAAACCGGGCACGATCTCGATGCGATTGTCGTCGGCGTCGGCTCGTCCGGCACGCTTACCGGCCTGTCGAACTATTTCAAGCACGCCCAGCCGAACCTGGAATTCGTGCTGGCCGACCCGCAGGGCTCGATCCTCACCGAATACGTGCAGACCGGGCACCTGTCGAAGGACGCCGGTTCCTGGGCGGTGGAAGGCATCGGCGAAGACTTCATTCCCGGCATCGCCGACCTCTCGCGCGTGAAGAGCGCATACAGCATCAGCGACGAGGAAAGCTTCAATACCGCGCGCGCCCTGCTGCAGCACGAAGGCATCCTGGCCGGCTCCTCCACCGGCACCCTGCTCGCCGCCGCCCTGCGCTACTGCCGCGAACAGACCACGCCGAAGCGCGTCGTCACTTTTGTGTGCGACACCGGCACCCGCTATCTCACCAAGGTCTACAGCGACGGCTGGATGGTCGACCAGGGCCTGCTGCAGCGGCCGAAACTGGGCGACTTGCGCGACCTGATCGGGCGCCGTTTCGACGCCGGCGAAGTCGTCTCGCTGGCGCCGACCGATACCCTGCTCACCGCCTTCAACCGGATGCGCAGCAGCGACCTGGCCCAGATGCCCGTCATCGACAACGGCCGCCTGGTCGGCATCATCGACGAATCCGACCTGCTGCTGCACGTGATCGACGAACCCGGGCACTTCAAGTCGCCGGTGTCGCACACCATGACCGCGCATCTGCAAACCCTGAAGCCGTCGAGCAGCATGGCGCAGTTGCGCAGCATCCTCGACCGCGGCCTGACCGCCGTGATTCTGGAGGACGACAAGTTCTATGGCCTGATCACCCGCTTCGACCTTCTCAACCATCTGCGCAGGACCTTATCGTGACCACTACCGTGAACGACACCGACAACAAACAGCACCTCGCCACCCGCGTCATCCACGGCGGCCAGTCGCCCGACCCGAGCACCGGCGCCGTCATGCCGCCGATCTTCGCCACCTCGACTTTTGTGCAAGAGAGCCCGGGCGTGCACAAGGGCCTGGACTACGGCCGCTCGCACAACCCCACGCGCTGGGCGCTCGAGCGCTGCGTGGCCGACATCGAAAGCGGCAGCGCGGCGTTTGCCTTCGCCTCGGGCCTGGCCGCGATTTCGGCGGTGCTGGAACTGCTGCCGGCCGGTTCGCACATCGTCGCCGGCGACGACATGTACGGCGGCACCTACCGCCTGTTCGAACGCGTGCGCCGCAAGAGCGCGGGCCATACCTTCAGCTACGTGAACCTGGCCGATCCGGAAGCGCTGGCCGCCGCGCTCACGCCTGAGACCAAGATGGTCTGGGTCGAGACGCCGACCAATCCGATGCTGAAACTGGCCGACCTGGAAGCGATTGCAAGCCTGTGCCGCGAGCGCGGCATCGTCAGCGTCTGCGACAATACTTTCGCCAGCCCGATCAACCAGCGCCCTCTGGAACTGGGCATCGACATCGTGGTGCACTCGACCACCAAGTACATGAACGGCCACTCGGACGTGATCGGCGGCGTGGCCGTGGTCGGCAACGCGGCCCACCATGCCGAGCTGCGCGAAGGACTCGGCTTCATCCAGAACGCGGTGGGCGCGATCCAGGGCCCGTTCGACAGCTTCCTGGTGCTACGCGGGATCAAGACCCTGGCCCTGCGCGTCGAGCGCAGCAGCGCCAACGCATTGGCATTGGCGCAGTGGCTGGAACGCGAACCGAAGGTACGCAAGGTGCATTACCCGGGGCTGGAATCGCACCCGCAGCACGCGCTGGCACGGCGCCAGATGGATGGCTTCGGCGGCATCATCTCGATCGAACTCGATACCGACCTGGCCGGTTCGCGCCGCTTCCTGGAAACCTGCAAGGTGTTCACGCTGGCCGAAAGCCTGGGCGGCGTCGAGAGCCTGATCGAGCATCCGGCCCTGATGACGCATGCGACGATTCCGCCGGCCCAGCGTGCGGAACTCGGGATCGGCGACAGCCTGATCCGCCTGTCGGTGGGCATCGAGCACCTCGAAGACCAGCGCGCCGACCTGCAGCGCGCGCTGGACGCGGTGTAATCAGGCAGCGAGTGCCAGCCGCTGTGGCGCGGGTTCAAACGCCACGGCGGCTTCGGCTACCCGCTCCCCACGCAGTTTGAAGGTGCCGACCAGGCGCGCGAGTTCCGCCGCCTGCTCGCGCATCGCTTCGGCGGCCGCCGCCGCTTCCTCGACCATCGCCGCGTTCTGCCGGGTCGAGACATCCATCTCCGCGATCGCCTTGCCCACCTGGGCCACGCCACCCGCCTGGCTGGCGCTGGCGCTGTCGATGGCGGCCAGGATCGCCGCCACCTCGCGCACATGGGCCAGCACGGCGCGCATGGTGGCGCCTGCCGCGTTCGCGATGCCGGTGCCCGATTCGATCTCGGCGCTCGATGTGCCGATCAGGGTCTTGATCTCTTTTGCCGCCTGCGCCGAGCGCGCGGCAAGGTTGCGCACCTCGGACGCCACCACCGCGAAGCCGCGCCCCTGCTCGCCGGCGCGCGCCGCTTCGACCGCCGCGTTCAGGGCCAGGATATTCGTCTGGAAGGCGATGCTGTCGATCATGCCGGTGATGTCGACAATCCGCGCCGCCGACGCCTTGATCGCCCCCATGCGCGCCACCAGCTGCTCGACGGCCTGCGCGCCCTCGCCGGCCACGTTCGACGCCGTCTGGGCCAGGCTGTTCGCGTGCTGGGCGCTGGCGTTGTTCTCGGCGATGGCACCGGTCAGCGCTTCCATCGCGCCCACGGTCTGGCGCAGGGCCGCGGCCTGGCGCTCGGTGCGCTGCGACAAATCGTGGTTGCCGTCGGCGATCTCGTTCGAGGCCGAATCGATGGCGTGGGCGCCTTGCAGCACCTGGGCCACCGTGCTGGAGACGCCGCCGGTCATGCCGTTCAGGGCGTCGAACAGGCGGCCGATTTCGTCGTGGCGGGTGTGGGCGATGGTCGGGCGCAGGTCGCCATGCGCGACTTGCTCGGCCAGCAGCACGGCTTGCTGCAGCGGACCGACGATGTTGCGGGTCAGGAGCCAGGCCAGGACGGCGCCGATGGCGAGTGCGGCGGCGCCCAGCGCCAGCAGCAGGCCCTTGCTGAAGGCGGTGCTGGCGGCGGAGGCGTCGGCCAGGCGGTGGGCTTCGGCGGCTTCGTAAGCCAGCAGGGATTCGAGCGCGCCGGTTTGCGCCTTGAACGCTGGTTCCCAGCGGGTGTGGATGATCTCTTCGACGATGTTGGTCTGGCCGAGGTCCTTGGCGCGGAACAGGTCGGCCTGGGCGGCGGCCAATGCCGTGCCGTGTTTGGCGGCGGCGGAGGTCAGGCTGCGTTCTTTTTCGCTGGCCGGCAGCTTCTTCAGTCTGGCGGCGGTGGCGGCGATGTTCTTGCGGCCGTCGGCCAGCTGGGCCTGGAAGTAGTCGGCCAGTTCCAGGCTGTCGCTGCGCGCGATGGCAATCGTACGCGAGCCGTTCAGGCGTTCGAGGCCGAGCAGGTCGGACACCAGCTGCTGCTTGGCGAGCTTGTCCTCGACCAGGTCGGCGGTGAGGGTGTCGGCGGCCTGCATGCGCCACAGGGCGACGCTGGCGATGACGACGATGACGAGGGAGACGATGGCGAAGGAACCGAGGATCTTGGTGCCGGTGTGGAGCTTTGCAAGTCGCATCACGGTGGGGTGAAGTGAGGGAATACTTGCAGTGTAGAAACTTAATGTGACAGGGATGTGAACGCCAGGAGGGGTGATTTTGCCGATGATCGGGCGATGCAGCGGTGGGTTCGAGAACCCACCCTACGCATCGTGCATTAATGCGGCGCCACCGGGACGCCGCGAACAACATTACTCCCGCTTCAACGCCGGAATCGCCGCCGGCTTCCACGGCTTCACCGGCTGCTCCCGCATCTTCTTCTGCAGCAGCTCGATCGCCACTTCCAGTTGGCGGTCGCGCCCCTCGAAGGTCTCGTGCGGCAGGTTGTCGACCTCGACATCCGGCGTCACGCCCACGCCTTCGATCAGCCACTCGCCATCGGTCGAGAACTGCCCGAACTCGGCCACGCGCGCCATGCCGTTATCGAGCAGGCCGTTACCGTCGCTTAGCCACACGCCGGCGCCGGCGGTGCGCTTGCCGACCAGCGGCCCGAGCTTCAGCGCCTTGACCCCGGCGGCAAAGGTCTCGCCGTCGGAATAGGTCAGCTCGTCGACCAGCACCACCAGGTGGCCGCGGAAGGTGTTCTGCATGTTCGACTGCGGCTGCCTGCCGTTCGAGGCCCAGAAGGCCCAGGAGCGGCGCAGCAGCTTCTCGATGATCCAGCTGTCGATGTTGCCGCCGTTGTTGCGGCGTACGTCGATGATCAGGCCTTCCTTGTTGATGTTGGCGTAGAAGTCGCGCGCAAAGGCGTTGATGTCGCGTGTGACCATCGCGCGCAGGTGCAGGTAGCCGATCTTGCCTTTCGAAGCGGTATCGGCCTGCTGGGCCCTGCCCTGCTCCCAGTCGGCGTAGCGCAGGCTGGCGTGCTTGGCCATCGACACCGGGGTGACGATGGTTTGCCGCGGCTTGCCGCCCGGGGTCTTCACCTGCAACAGCACCTGCTTGTCGGCCTGGTCGAGCAGCAGGTCGGCGATGTCGCGCGCTTCAAGCAGCGACTTGCCGTTCACGGCGAGGATGATGTCGCCTTCCTTCACGTCGACGTCCGGCATCGAGAGCGGACCGGCTTCGGACGGCAGTTCCGGCTCGCTGCGGTAGACACGGTCGACGTGGTAGCCTTCGCCCGTGCGGGTCAGCACCGCGCCCAGGGTGGACGGCGTGCCTTCGCTGGCCGCGCGGCGCAGGTCGCCCGGACGGATCTGCGAGTGCAGCGCGCCGACTTCGCCGACCATCATGCCCAGCACGTCGTCGAGTTCCGCGCGGTCGGTCACGCGCTCGACCAGCGGCGCATAGCGCGTTCGGACGGCGTTCCAGTCGATGCCGCGCATGTTGGCGTCGTACAGGAAGTCGCGGTGCATGCGCCAGGCGTCATTGAACATCTGCACCCACTCCATGCGCGGGTTCGAGCTCACCGCCCAGTCGTCGACCTTGATCTTGGCTTTGGTCAGATCGGCCGGGGCCTTGGCGCCGGCGTCGACGATCAGCATGTCGCCCGGCGTGCCCTTGGCGAAGGTGCGGTAGAAGACGTGCTTGCGGTCCGTGGTCAAACCGAACTCGCGCACGTTGGCGACAAAGGTTTCCAGCTTCGGCGTGCTGCGCGCGATCTCCAGCGTCTTCAGCGTGCCCTTGCCGCCTTCTTCCGCGTCGAGCACATACAAGCGCTTGTCGTCGACGGCCAGTGCGCTGTAGTTGCCCGATTCGACAGGCACTTCGTACAGGCGCTCGCGCAGGCCGGCATACACGATGGCCGGGGTCGGCGCCTTCGGCTTCTCGGCCGCCGCCGTCTTGGCCGTGGCGGCCACCGCTGCTGCCACGGCGGCGCTCTTGTCGGCGTCACGGTCGTCCGGCGACTTGATCGCTTCGCGCGCCGCGGCCTCCGGCGACTTCTCTTCCGGCTTGGTCAGCTCGTCTTCGGGCTTGAAGGGGAAGCGGCTGCCCGGCTGCAGGGCCAGCGCATACACGCCCACGCGCTTGTCGAACACCGGCCCCATGTTGCGGTCGCCCCAGGGCGAAGCGTTACCGAGGTTGAAGTTGCGCGCCGAAAGGAAGTACAGCCATTTGCCGTCCGGCGAGAACACCGGCGAATTCGATTCGTAGCGGTCGGTCGTCACGAAGGCCATCTGTTTCGTGGCCAGGTTGAACATGCCGATCTGGTTGCGCTGCTCGCTGCTGCCTGCGCGGACAAACGCCAGGTTGCGGCTGTCCGGCGACCACACCACCTGGTCCGGGCGGTCGATGCCGGCCTGGCCGGCGTCGTCGATGATGACATTGGCTTTCTTGTCGAGGTCGAGCAGCCAGGTACGGCCCTTCTTGTCGGTGTGGGCCAGCCATTTGCCGTCCGGCGAAGGGTACAGCGCGGCGCGGTGCGAGGCGCCGTCGCGGGTCAGGCGCTCGCCGCTGCCGGAACCGTCGGCCGCATAGCGCCAGATCTCGTTTTCGCCGCTGGTGTCGGCAAAGGCGTAGACCCACTTGTCGTCATGGCTGAAGACCGCACCGCGGGCACGGGCGCCGTCCGGCACCGCGATCTCGACGCGGCGGTGCTTGCCGGTGCCGGCAATCGTCACGCGTCCGCGCGCGGTGATCACGATGCGCTCGGCCTTGCTGGCCGGTTCGATGCTGGTCAGCGCTTCCAGTGGCGACTTCACGCGGCGCATGCGCTGCTGGTCGAAGTCCGACAGCAGGCTGGCGTTCAGGCGGCTGTCCTGGCCGCTGGCGATGTCGAACACGTGCAGGTCGGCGCCCAGTTGGTAAGCGATGCGGCCGTCGCCGAGCGAGGCGCTGCGCACGTCCCATTCCCTGTGACTAGTAAGTTGACGGCGGTCGGAGCCGTCGGGGTTGGCGCTCCACAGGTTGTCGGCGCCGTTGGCGTCGCTGATGAAGTAGAGGCGGCCCTGCCACCACATGGCACGGCGGTTGTTGGCCGCGTCGCCCTTGAACAGCTGCTGGGCTTCGTCTTTGCCGCCGAGCTCGTAGCGCCACAGCTGGGCGGTGGCGCCGCCGCGGTAGGACTTGACGTTATCGTTGGTCATGGCCAGGCCCATGCGCGTGAAGTAGACGGTCTTGCCGTCGTCGCTCAGGGTGGCGTCGTTGGCGTCTGCCAGCGGCAGCACGCGGCGCGCGAGCTTCACCGGGTCGAGTGCGGCGACCACGCGGTGTTTTGAGGGGCCGGTCGAGTTCTCGGTGCTGACCAGGACCTCGCCGGTTCTGGTCCAGCCGAGGACCATGACACCGCCGTTTTCGAAGGTGATGCGCTTGGGCAGGCCGCCCTCGATCGGCATCACATAGGCTTCCTGGGCGCCTTCGTAGGAGGCGGCAAAGGCGACGAACTTGCCGTCGTGCGAGATGGCGGCGTGGGTTTCGGCGGATGGATGCGTGGTCAGGCGCGTGGCCTTGCCGCCATTCGTTGTCGTGCGCCAGAGGTCGCCCTCGGCGGTGAAGACCACCGTGTCGCCGCGCACGGCAGGGAAACGGAAATAAGGATCGGCGGCGACAGCCTGGCTGCCGACGAGCGCCAGGGAGAGCGCGAGGATGGTGCGGGACAGGTTCATGCGAGTGGTGGCAAGTTGGCAAAAGAAAACGAGTTTGCCATATGGAATGCATGAGGTGGCGTGCATACGTGCAAAAAAAGCCTGGGCTCGCGACATGGATAACGACCTGCGGCAGCGAGCATCTGGACCTGCGGCGGCGACCCGTAAGGTGGGCACTCTGTGCCCACGCGGTTACGTGCGCGTCTGGCATTGTTGGCCGCGCGGATTCGCTCCGCGGCGTCGGCTATGATTGTTGGCGCTGACGAGATGCTTATGGACGCACCATCGGGATGCATCGTTTGCGGCGTCCCGATACGTCAACAATGCGCATCGTTCCGCGTGGGCACTTCGTCATTGATGCCCCCGGCATCAATGACCCCACCGTACGGGATACGGTGCGTCTGTTCGTGCGTTACGAATCAAACAGTCATAAAAAAAACCGCGCACAAGGCGCGGTTCTTTGTGAAGCGATCGGACTCAATTCGTCTCGCTCAGTTCATCTCGACTACTCGATCTCGACCGTCTCGGCCGGTGCCGGCGGCGGCAGCGCATCCCCTTCCGGGAACTCGAGCACCACATCGTCCTTCTCGTTCAAGTCCACCGTCACGCGACCACCATTCACCAGGCGGCCAAACAGCAGTTCGTCGGCCAGCGCCTTGCGGATCATGTCCTGGATCAGGCGCGACATCGGACGCGCACCCATCTGCGGATCGAAGCCCTTGGCGCCGAGGAACTTGCGCAGTTTCTCGGTGAAGATGGCTTCCACCTTCTTCTCGTGCAACTGCTCTTCCAGCTGCATCAGGAACTTGTCCACGACGCGCAGGATGATGTCTTCGTCGAGCGCACGGAAGCTGATGATCGAATCCAGACGGTTGCGGAACTCCGGCGTGAACATGCGCTTGATGTCGGCCATCTCGTCGCCGGTCGCACGCGCATCCACGAAGCCGACCGAACGCTTGGTCAGGCTCTCGGCGCCCGCGTTCGTGGTCATGATGATGATCACGTTGCGGAAGTCGGCCTTGCGTCCGTTGTTGTCGGTCAGCGTGCCGTGGTCCATCACCTGCAGCAGGATGTTGAAAATGTCCGGGTGGGCCTTTTCAATCTCGTCCAGCAGCAGCACCGCGTGCGGCTTCTTGGTAATCGCTTCGGTCAGCAAACCGCCCTGGTCGAAGCCGACATAGCCCGGCGGCGCACCGATCAGGCGCGACACCGCGTGGCGCTCCATGTACTCCGACATGTCGAAGCGGATCAGCTCGATGCCGAGGATGAAGGCCAACTGCTTGGCCACCTCGGTCTTGCCGACGCCGGTCGGACCGGAGAACAGGAAGGAACCGATCGGCTTGTCCTGCTTGCCCAGGCCCGCACGCGCCATCTTGATGGCCGAAGCCAGTGCATCGATGGCCGGGTCCTGGCCGAAGACGACGTTGCGCAAATCGCGGTCGATCGTCTGCAGCTTGCTGCGGTCGTCCTGGTTGACGGTTTGCGGGGGAATCCGCGCGATCTTCGCGATGATTTCCTCGATCTCGGTCTTGCCGATGGTCTTCTTCTGCTTCGACTTCGGCAGGATGCGCTGGGCCGCGCCCGCTTCGTCGATGACGTCGATTGCCTTGTCCGGCAGATGACGGTCGTTGATGAAGCGTGCCGCCAGTTCAGCAGCCGTCGACAGCGCCGACGACGAATACTTCACGCCGTGGTGTTCTTCGAAGCGCGACTTCAGGCCACGCAAAATCTGCACGGTCTGCTCGACCGACGGCTCGTTGACGTCGACCTTCTGGAAACGGCGGCTCAGTGCATGGTCCTTCTCGAACACGCCGCGGAATTCCGTGAACGTGGTCGCGCCGATGCATTTCAGCTGGCCATTGGCCAGGGCCGGCTTCAGCAGGTTCGATGCGTCGAGCGTGCCGCCCGAGGCCGAACCGGCGCCGATGATCGTGTGGATCTCGTCGATGAACAGGATGCCGTTCGGCGTGTCCTTCAGTTGCTTGAGGACAGCCTTCAGGCGCTGCTCGAAATCGCCGCGGTACTTGGTGCCGGCCAGCAACGCGCCCATGTCGAGCGAGAACACGACGGCGTTCTGCAGGATCTCGGGCACGTCTTCCTGGACGATGCGCCATGCCAGGCCTTCCGCGATCGCGGTCTTGCCGACACCGGCTTCGCCCACGAGCAGCGGATTGTTCTTGCGGCGGCGGCACAGGATCTGGATCACGCGGTCCACTTCCTCTTCGCGACCGATCAGCGGATCGATCTTGCCGTCGGCGGCCGACTTGTTCAGGTTCTGGGTGAACTGGTCGAGCGGGCTTTCCTTCGTTGCGCCTTCGACCTGCGCTTCTTCCACGCCTTCCGACGCCTTCTGGCTGTCGATCTGCTGGTCCTTGCGCACGCCGTGCGAAATGAAGTTCACCACGTCGAGACGGGTCACGCCCTGCTGGTGCAGGTAGTAAACAGCATGCGAATCCTTCTCGCCGAAGATCGCCACCAGTACATTTGCACCGGTCACTTCCTTCTTGCCGTTCGACGCCGACTGCACGTGCATGATCGCGCGCTGGATCACACGCTGGAAGCCGAGCGTCGGCTGGGTGTCGACCTCGCCCGTGCCAGGCACGGTCGGGGTGTTGTCACCGATGAAATTGGTCAGGGTCTTGCGCAGGTCGTCGATATTGACCGCGCATGCACGCAGGACTTCAGCGGCCGAGGGATTGTCGAGGAGCGCAAGCAGCAAGTGCTCCACGGTAATGAACTCGTGCCTTGCCTGTCGGGCTTCGACAAAGGCCATGTGTAGGGATACTTCAAGTTCCTGCGCAATCATACTTCCTCCATCACGCACTGCAGGGGGTGACCCGCCTTGCGCGCATGCGTTAAGACAAACTCCACTTTGGTACACGCTATATCTTTGGAAAACACGCCGCACACGCCTTTACCATGGCGGTGCACGGAAAGCATGATCTGCGTCGCCGTCTCGCGATCCTTGTTGAAGTACTCCTGAATGATGGCCACCACAAATTCCATGGGTGTGTAGTCGTCATTCAGCAACGCCACCTGGTACAGGGGCGGTGGTTTAATCGTCTGCCGCTCCAGCAGCTGTTCGGTATCGTGCTTCGTTGCCATGGGCGTATTCTAATGCTTTCAAGGATGATGCAAAGCGTAAAGATCAGATCACTCGACTGGAGCGCTTCACTCTGCTCACTTCGACTCGCCTTCATCTTACTTGTTTTCCGTTGAAAGCGCAGATGGCGTTCCGATTGCGGAAATCAAGAGGGGCTGATGCAGGTCGTGTGAAGAATTTAGCAACAGTTGCTTTAAAGGGCTTGACTTACAACTTTAGTGCATCAACAATGCAAACATTGACATGTACTTATGTACTTGTTGATAAGAAGTGAGCAGGCTGAGGAGGGGGCAAGAAGCTTCTTGCTTTTATGGCTCGTGTGATTTGTTTTTATTTGAAAGTTCTTTTATGGCAACTGGTACTGTTAAGTGGTTCAATGATTCCAAAGGCTTTGGCTTCATCACTCCAGATGACGGCGGCGAGGATCTGTTTGCACACTTCTCCGCAATCAATATGAACGGTTTTAAGACCCTCAAAGAAGGTCAGAAAGTCCAATTCGAAGTCACGCAAGGCCCTAAAGGCAAGCAAGCTTCCAACATCCAGGGCATGTAATCATCCCTGTGGAAAGCCACTGCGAAGAACCCCGCCCCGGCGGGGTTTTTTTTCGCCCGCCTTCCCGGGCACCCTTCCCTCATATATATGCACGATTCCGCAAATAAAAAGCCCCGTATCGAAACGGGGCTGTGCGGCGCCTCGATCGGGCTGCCCGATTATCCCATTTGCTCGATCATCACATCGCCGAATCCCGAGCACGACACCTGGGTCGCGCCCTCCATCAAACGCGCGAAATCGTAGGTCACGCGTTTCGATTGAATCGCTTTTTCCATCGATGCGATGATCAGGTCGGCCGCTTCGATCCAGCCCATATGGCGCAGCATCATTTCGGCCGACAGGATCAGGGAACCCGGATTCACATAATCCTTGCCGGCGTATTTCGGCGCGGTGCCGTGGGTGGCTTCGAACATCGCCACCGAATCCGACATATTCGCACCCGGTGCAATGCCGATGCCGCCTACCTGGGCCGCCAATGCATCCGAAATATAGTCGCCGTTCAGATTCAGGGTGGCGATCACGCTGTATTCAGCCGGACGCAGCAGGATTTGCTGCAGGAAGGCGTCGGCGATCGAATCCTTGATCATGATGTCGCGCCCGGTCTTCGGGTTCTTGAACTTGCACCACGGGCCGCCGTCGATCAACTCGGCGCCGAATTCCTTTTGCGCCAGCGCATAGGCCCAGTCGCGGAAGCCGCCTTCGGTGTACTTCATGATGTTGCCCTTGTGGACAATCGTCACCGACGGCTTGTCGTTGTCGATCGCGTACTGGATCGCCTTGCGCACCAGGCGCTCGGTGCCTTCGCGCGAGACCGGCTTGATGCCCAGGCCCGAGGTTTCCGGGAAGCGGATTTTCTTGACGCCCATTTCATTCGTTAGGAAAGCGATCAGTTTCTGCACGCCTTCCGATCCGGCCGCCCATTCGATGCCGGCATAAATGTCTTCCGAGTTTTCGCGGAAAATCACCATCTGGGTTTTTTCCGGCTGCTTCAGGGGCGAAGGCACGCCGGCGAAATAGCGTACCGGACGCAGGCAAACGTACAAGTCGAGTTCCTGGCGCAGCGCCACATTCAGCGAACGGATGCCGCCGCCGACCGGGGTGGTCAGCGGACCCTTGATCGAGACCACGTATTCCTTCAACACGTCCAGCGTTTCCTCGGGCAGCCAGACATCCGGACCATAGACGCCGGTCGCCTTTTCGCCGGCATAGATCTCCATCCAGCTGATCTTGCGCGCGCCGCCATAGGCCTTGGCCACCGCCGCGTCGACCACTTTCAGCATGACCGGCGTAATATCGGCGCCGGTGCCGTCGCCTTCGATATAAGGGATGACCGGGTTATCTGGTACAGTCAGCGAGAAGTCGGCATTGACGGCGATCTTCTGGCCGTCGGTAGGGACGTGGATATGTTGGTACATCGTGTTCTCCGAAATGGTCGCGTGGCTGGCGGCTTGCTCTCGTGGCGCCCGGCATCGTGGGCGAACTCCATTACAATGCCGGCTTTGGCCAGTCCTCTATAAGAGATGTCGTCTTGCATTATGCACCAGTCTTGTGCAATGCGCCACGCTCGGCAGTCCGAACCCTTTTTGCCCTTTCCATGCCCCTGATTCTCTTCAATAAACCCTTCCAGGTCCTGTGCCAGTTCAGTCCCCAGGAAGGCCGCCAGTCGCTGGCCGACTACCTCGATATTCCGAATATCTACCCTGCCGGCAGGCTCGATGCCGACAGCGAAGGGCTGATGCTGCTGACCGACGACGGCAAGCTGCAGCACAAGATCGCGCATCCGGATCACAAGGAAGCCAAGACTTACCTGGTGCAGGTGGATGGGGTGCCGGATGCGGATGCGCTGGCGCGCCTGCAGGCGCCGCTCGACCTGGGCGATTTCGTGACCAAACCCTGCCGCGCGGTGCGCATTGCCGAGCCGGAATGGCTGTGGCCGCGCAATCCGCCGATCCGGGCGCGGGCGGACAAGCCGACGGGGTGGATTGCGATCACGCTGGAGGAAGGCAAGAACCGGCAGGTGCGCCGGATGACGGCGGCGGTGGGCTTGCCGACGCTGAGGTTGGTGCGTAGCAGCATCGGGCCGTTTTCGCTGGCTACCCACCCGTTGATGCCGGGCGAATACATCGAGGTGCCGGTAAGCTCATTGAAACCCGGACGTTGAGCCCGTAGGGTGGGCACGCCGTGTCCACGCGGAAGCCGGCGCGGTGTTAATCAGGTTTGCACCCGACGAGCTGCCGGCCGCCGGCGCCATCCGGGATGCTCCGCGAACGCCGGGCAACATCCACGAACATCATCGCCGCGTTTTGAAGCCAACACGACGCACACGTCCGCGTGGGCACAGTGTGCCCACCGTACGGATAATGCCGCCGATACGAAAACAAAAACCCGCCAGATCAGGCTGATCGGGCGGGTTTTCTTTTCACTGCACACTGCGCGGCATCACCGCGCAGTCAACTCAATCAAGCAACCGTTTCCAGCGCCGCATTGAAGGTCGCGCTCGGACGCATCACTGCCGTCACCTTGGCTTCGTCGAGCTTGTAGTAGCCGCCGATATCGGCCGGCTTGCCCTGCACTTCCAGCAACTCGGCAACGATCTTCGACTCGTTCTCGGCCAGGCTCTTGGCCAGCGGCGCGAACTGGGCTGCCAGGTCGGCATCCTCGGTCTGCGCGGCCAGTTCCTGGGCCCAGTACAGCGACAGGTAGAACTGGCTGCCGCGGTTGTCGAGCTCGCCGGTTTTCGGCGAAGGCGACTTGCGGTTGTCGAGCAGCTTGCCGGTGGCGGCGTCCAGGGTCTTGGCCAGCACCTTGGCTTTCGCGTTGCCGGTCTTGATGCCCAGGTCTTCCAGCGACACCGCCAGGGCCAGGAACTCGCCCAGCGAATCCCAGCGCAGGTGGTTTTCTTCGGTCAGCTGCTGCACGTGCTTCGGAGCCGAACCGCCGGCGCCGGTTTCGTACATGCCGCCGCCGGCCATCAGCGGGACGATCGACAGCATCTTGGCCGAGGTGCCCAGTTCCATGATCGGGAACAGGTCGGTCAGGTAGTCGCGCAGGATGTTGCCGGTTACCGAGATGGTGTCCAGGCCGCGCTTGACGCGCTCCAGGGTGTAACGCATGGCGCGCACTTGCGACATGATCTGGATGTCCAGGCCGGTCGTGTCGTGATCCTTCAGGTAGGTCTTGACCTTCTTGATCAGTTCATTCTCGTGCGGACGGTAGGGGTCGAGCCAGAACACGGCCGGCATGCCCGAGTTGCGTGCGCGGGTGACCGCCAGCTTGACCCAGTCGCGGATCGGCGCGTCTTTCACCTGGCACATGCGCCAGATGTCGCCCTGCTCGACGTTCTGGCTCATCAGCACTTCGCCGGTGGCGAGGTCGGTGATGTTGGCAACGCCGTCCTCGGCGATCTCGAAGGTCTTGTCGTGCGAGCCGTATTCTTCGGCTTGCTGGGCCATCAGGCCGACGTTCGGGACGGTGCCCATGGTGCGCGGATCGAAGGCGCCGTGCCATTTGCAGAAGTTGATGATCTCCTGGTAGATACGGGCGAAGGTCGATTCAGGGATGACGGCCTTGACTTCCTTCAGGCGGCCATTGGCGTCGTACATCTTGCCGCCGGCGCGGATCATCGCAGGCATCGACGCGTCGACGATCACGTCGTTCGGCGAGTGGAAGTTGGTGATGCCCTTGGCCGAGTCGACCATGGCCAGCGCCGGACGGTGTTCCTGGCAGGCGTGCAGGTCGCGTTCGATTTCTTCGCGCTGCGAGGCCGGCAGGTCGGCGATCTTGTTGTACAGATCGGCCATGCCGTTGTTGACGTTGATGCCCAGGCTGTCGAACAGCGCGCCGTGCTTGGCGAACGCGTCCTTGTAGAACATGCGCACGGCGTGGCCGAAGACGATCGGGTGCGAGACCTTCATCATCGTGGCTTTCACGTGCAGCGAGAACAGGACGCCGGTTTCCTTCGCGTCTTCGATCTGCTGTTCGTAGAATTCGAGCAGGGCCTTGCGGCTCATGAACATCGAATCGATGATCTCGCCGTCCTGCAGCGCGACTTTTGGTTTGAGCACCACGGTCTGGCCGCTCTTGGTGATCAGTTCCATCTTGACTTCACGCGCGCCGTTCACCGTCATCGACTTTTCGCCGTGGTAGAAGTCGCCGTGGGTCATGTGCGAGACGTGGGTGCGCGAAGCTTGCGACCATGGCTGCATCGAGTGCGGGTTCTTGCGTGCGTATTCCTTGACGGCGCGCGGGGCGCGGCGGTCCGAGTTACCTTCGCGCAGGACCGGGTTCACGGCGGAACCGACGCACTTGCCGTACTTGGCCTTGATGGCTTTCTCTTCGTCGGTCTTCGGATCGGCCGGGTAGTCGGGGATGTTGTAGCCCTTGCCCTGCAGTTCCTTGATCGCGGCCGTCAGCTGGCCCACCGATGCCGAGATGTTCGGCAGCTTGATGATGTTCGCGTCCGGTTCCAGGGTCTTCTTGCCCAGCTCGGCCAGCACGTCAGGGACGCGTTGCTCCGGGGTCAGGGCTTCCGGGAATTGCGCCAGGATACGGGCGGCGACCGAGATATCGGCCTGCTCGACGCGGATACCCGCAGCCTTGGTGAAGGTGCTGACGACAGGCAGGAAGGCGTGGGTCGCCAGCAGCGGCGCCTCGTCGGTCAGGGTGTAGATGATGGTCGGATCACTGCTCATGCACTATTTCCTCGGTTCTCGCGACGGTATCGCGAATGTCTAACTAATAAATAAGGCCTGTCTGCGCCCGCTGTCGGGCGGCACGCCATCCACGCGCCGATACTACTCCGCTTGGCGCGCGATGGACAGCGCGCGATGGACGATACGTCCGGGCCTGCCCCGCTGCTCGGCTCTCCTGGAGCACTGCGTCAACTCTTCTATAAGACATAAGACGCGCGTTTCACATTATGCACCAGTATTTTACTAGACGCTATAGCTTTAGCATCCCAATAGCCCTCCTCCCCGCACCGCCTGCCGGGCGCTCGGCAGTGCGCGAACGCGTTAGCATGTGCCCAGGTTTTCCCTCCCCACCATTTGCCAGGAGCTGCCATGAGCGTACGCCAGTCCGATGCTTTCGCCATTCCCGCGCTGCGCTCGCTCGGCTGGGCCGGTTTCCTGCTGGGCTTCGGGCTGGGCGGCTTCTTCGACGGCATCCTGCTGCACCAGATCTTGCAGTGGCACCATCTGCTGTCGCTGGTCACGCGCCCGCCCTTCGAGGACATCCGGATCCAGATCATGGCCGATGGGTTTTTCCATTTGCTGATGTACGTGATCGCCTTTGCCGGGCTGTGGAAATTGTGGAAAGGACGGCACAGCCTCTCCGCACCTGGCGGCGACCGGCTGCTGCTGGCCAAGGCCCTGATCGGGTTTGGGGCCTGGCATATGCTCGATGGGGTGCTGTCGCACTGGCTGCTGGGCATCCACCGGATTCGACTCGACAGCGAGAACGTGCTGTTCTGGGATCTGCTGTGGTTCTTCGTGTTCGGGGTGGCGGTCGCGGCGCTGGGCTGGTGGTTGGGGCGCGACCGGAACGGCGGCGCGCTCGGCGGCAAGGCCGGGGCGGCGATGCTGGTGGCGGCGGTGCTGGTCGGCGGGCCGGTTGCGGCGCTGCCGCCGCCGAACGTGAACACGGTGATGGTGTTCTTCAAGCCGGGCACGACGCCGGCGCAGGTGTTCGCGGGGATCGAGGCGGTGGACGGGCGGATCTTGTGGTCGGCGCCGTCGGGGGATGTGTGGGCGCTGGATGTGCGGGACAAGAGCAAGACTGGCCAGCTCTACCGACATGGGGCCTGGGTGGTGAGCAATTCGGCCTGGGTGGCGGGGTGCCTGGCCTGGACCTCGACGCGGAAATGACCGGGGTTGGTGTTGGGGTGTTGCTTTTGCACTTGTAGGGTGGGCACTTGTGCCCACGCGGTCGTGCTCATGCACACCGCACCGTGTCGCGCAGCTACGCGTTATTCCGCCAATGATCACGCGGACAGACCGCGTGGGCTCGAGAGCCCACCCTACGCCCACGCATGAGCACGTGTCCCAAAAGACAATCGGATGAACACGCTGAATCACAAAGCGGAAAAACCCGCCGGACTTTCATCGGGCGGGTCTTTCTTCCACTGTACTGCCTGCGCGGCATTCGCCGCGCGCCAACCGGTCTATTAGGCCGACAGGGCTTTCAGAGCAGCAGCCAGGCGGCTCTTGTGGCGAGCGGCCTTGTTCTTGTGGATGATCTTCTTGTCGGCGATGCTGTCGATGGTCGACACGGACGACTGGAAGATGCTGGTTGCAGCGGCTTTGTCGCCAGCCTGGATGGCTTTGCGAACGGCCTTGATTGCGGTACGCAGGGTCGAGCGCTGGGCGCTGTTGTGTGCGTTTTGCTTAACTGCTTGACGAGCGCGCTTGCGTGCTTGTGCGGTATTTGCCATGGAATTTCCTAAATCGGGGTCAAGTTGCGTTTGCAAACATTAGCGAGTCAAACTGGCCCATTCCAGTGCCTGCCAAACATAAGTGTCTGCTAACAGAATTCAGTACAGCCCACGATTATAGCGAAGGAATCCCTTCCCGGCAATTCATTATTCACAAAAGCCACTGAAGCAGGGCCGCGCCGGGTGTTGCACAGTTATAATCTCGGCCCATGAATCTGCTCAAGACCCTCGCCGCCATCTCCAGCATGACCATGGTGTCGCGCATCACCGGACTGTTGCGTGAAAGCCTGTTTGCCGCCGCCTTCGGCGCCTCGAATTTCACCGATGCCTTCAACATCGCGTTCCGCCTGCCCAACCTGCTGCGGCGCCTGTTTGCCGAGGGCGCGTTCTCGCAGGCCTTCGTGCCCATCCTCACCGAATACAAGACCAGGCACGGCCAGGAAGCCACCAAGACCCTGGTCGACCACGTCGCCACCGTGCTGATCTGGGCGACGGTGGCCACCAGCATCGTCGGCATCCTCGCCGCCCCGGTCCTCATCTACTGGATCGGCGGCGGCCTGCAGCGCGAACCGGCCGCCTTCGACGCGGCGGTGGTCATGACGCGCATGATGTTCCCCTACATCGCCTGCATGGCCTTCGTCGCCATGGCCAGCGGCGTGCTGAACACCTGGCGCCAGTTCAAGATTCCGGCCTTTACGCCGGTGCTGCTGAACCTCTCCTTCATCTTCGCCGCCGTCGTCCTGTCCGATTATTTCGAGCAGCCGATCTATGCGATGGCGGTCGGCGTGTGCATCGGCGGCGTGCTGCAGGTGGCGCTCCAGCTGCCGCCGCTGATCAAGCTCGGCATGCTGCCGCGCCTGTCGATCAATCCCCTCACTGGCCTGCGCGACGCCGGCGTGCGCCGCATGCTCGGCAAGATGGGTCCGGCCGTGTTCGCCGTGGCCGCGGCCCAGATCAGCCTGCTGATCAACACCACGATTGCCGCCAGCCTGGCCGCCGGCGCCGTCACCGCGCTGCAATACGCCGACCGCCTGATGGAGTTGCCGACCGCCCTGCTCGGCGTGGCCCTCGGCACCATCCTGCTGCCGGGCCTGGCCAAGGCGAATACCGAAGGCGACACCCAGGAATACTCCTCGCTGCTCGACTGGGGCCTGCGCCTGACCTTCCTGCTGTCGATCCCGGCGGCGGTGGGTCTCGCCACCATGGCAACGCCGATGATCTCGACCCTGTTCCACTATGGCGCGTTTGACGCCGCCGACGTGAATGCCTCCTCGCTGCCGCTGATGGCCTACAGTGCCGGCCTGCTCGGCTTCATCCTGGTCAAGACCCTGGCGCCGGCCTTTTTCGCGCGCCAGGAAGTGCGCACGCCGGTGTACATCGCGGTCGGCACGCTGGTCGCGACGCAGCTGATGAACCTGGTCTTCGTACCGCTGTTGGGCGTGGCCGGACTGGCGCTCTCGATCGGCGTCGCCGCCTGCCTGAACGCAGCCCTGCTCTTCCGCGGCCTGCGCAAGCGCGGCATCTACGTGCCGCTGCCGGGCTGGGGCGCCTTCTTCCTCAAACTGGTGGTGGCGGTGTCGGCGATGGGCGCCGTGGCCTGGTTCAGCCAGGTCCAGTTCGACTGGATCGCGCTGCGCGCCCACCCGCTGCTGCGCGCAGGCGCCCTGCTCGGCATCATCGCCCTGTGCGGGATCACCTACTTCGGCGTGCTGGGCGTGCTCGGCTTCCGTCCGCGCGACTTCAAGCGCCGCGCCAAGTAATCAACGCTCGACCGGCTGCGGCGGCTCTGCCGGCGCCGGGTCGGTGGGCGGGGTCGATTCCGGCTCTTCCGGCGGCTCCGGCTGCGCGGGCGGCTCCTCGGGTTCGGCAGGCGCTTCAGTCTCGGGCTCCGGTTGGGCCGGCTGCTCGGGTGGCGGGGCCGGTGGCGCACCGGGTGCGGGCGCCGTCCCTGGCGCCGGGAACAAGGGCGCCGGCGTGCCCGGCGTACCCGGCGGCGTCACGTTGTTCGGCGCCGTCACGCTCACGCCCTGCCCGGTCGCCGTGAACTTCCACTCCGACAGGTGTTCCTTGTTCTCGAAATTCAGGAAGCGCGCGTCGAAGTTCGCCACCTTCAGCGGCTGCGCCCGCGACAAACTGTACACCGCCAGCACGCCCACCTTGTCGCCCTGGTAGACAATGCCCCACTCGTCCTTGCCCGTGACCGGGTCGACGAAGATCTTGCGCAAGTGCCGGCGCGTGCCGGGAAAGCGCGGGTCCTTCAACAGATCCTGCAGGGTCGGCGGCGCGGTCGGATAGCCGCGCGGCGTGGCGGCGGCATAGCTGCGCAGGGCTTCGCTGAACTCGGCGCCGATCTCGAGCAGGTCCTGTTCGGCGGCGGCGCGGCGCAGCAGCGAGTCGACCTTCAATGTCGCCGCGCCGACCAGTCCCAGGATCGCCACGAAGAACACCAGGCCGACGTAGGTGAAGCCGGCCTCGTTCGCTGAAGGCCGCGCTACCATTCCGCGTAAGGCCGGCCGTCGCGGCCATTGCCGGGCGCGCCGCTGCGGATGTCGTACACCGCGCCCGGTTCGCCGTCGGCCTCGGGCGGCACGACGACCCAGGTGGCGTCGCTCTCGGTGACCGGATCGACCGGCACCCGCGCCAGGTATTTTTTCTCGACCAGTTGCTCCAGCGAGTCCGGATAGCGGCCGGTGTCGGCGTGGTACTGGTCGATCACAGCGCGCGTGTTGCGCAGGTTGTCGAGCAGGATGGTCTCTTTCGTCTTGTCGACGCTCGGGAAGAAGCGCGGCACGGCCAGCGTCAGCAACAAGGCAACGATGCCGAGCACCACCAGCAGTTCGATCAGGGTGAAGCCGCGCTTGCGGTGCAGTCTCGTCATGGGTTCACCAGCGCCTGTAGGGGATGCCGTTCAGGCCGGTCTTGCCCGAGGTCGAATACACGTCGTAGACGTCGTCGCCCTCTTTTGGCTCTTCGGCTTCGCTGGCGTAGCTGCGCTTGCCCCAGGTCTGGGCGTCGCTCAGTTCAGGATCGGGATTGAACGGGTCGCGCGGCAGGCGGCGCAGGAAGTAGATCCTGGCCTGCTTCGGGCTGCGCAGGTCGGTGACGCCTTCCACCAGCAGCTCCAGTTTCGCCGGGTAGCCGGTGGCGCCGGCATTCTTCTTGACGCGGCCTTCGTCGCTGGCGCGTTTGTAGGCGTCGATGGCGGAGCGGATCTCGCGCAACGACTGGCGCAACTGGCCTTCGTTGCGGCGCTGGATGACGGTCTGGCCGACCGGGATCACCAATGTGGCGAGCAAGGCCAGGATGGTGAGGGTGACCAGGAGTTCGATCAGGGTGAAGCCGTGGGCGCCGCATCGTTCGCGTCGATGCGGGCGTGGGATGGACGCGTGGAGTAATCCAGTCTGGGGGACTGGATTAAAAAAACCGTCCACCCTACGAATTGCCATCATTGGTTCGGGAGCGGCGTCGTCACTGGCGCGGGGATCGGCGTCACCTGCGGCGTTACTTGCGGCGTCGCGGCAGGCGGCGTGGTGCCGATCGGTTGCGACAACGGGATGCCGGTAACCGGCGGCGGCACGCCTGGCGCGGTGGCCGGCTGGCCGAGCGGCGGCGCGCTCGGTTGGCCATTCGCCGGTTGCGCGGGCGGCGGCAGCGCGCGCGTGCCCGGCACAGGCACCGTCACCGGCAGGCGCAGTGCCGTATCCGGACGGCGGCGGAAGCTGGCTTCGGTGCCGGCGCCGAACTCGGACGCCCCGGCCGGCGGACGCTGGATGGTGCGCACCAGGTGCGGCGTGATCGACAGCACGATCTCCGTCTTGTCGTTCGAGTCGCGCGTGCTGCCGAACAGGCGGCCCAGCACCGGCAAACTGCCGACGCCCGGCACCTTGCTGCCGCTGGTGCGGTCTTCGCTGCTGATCAGGCCCGCCAGCACCTGGTTTTCGCCATCCTTCAACTGCAGCATGGTCTGGGCCGAGCGCGTGCCGATGCGGTAGGCCACCGAGCCGTCGTTGGTCGTCATCGAGTCGATCAGGTTGCTCACTTCGAGCGAGATGCGGATGCCGACTTCGTTGTTCAGGTAGATGGTCGGCTCGACGTTCAGGGTCAGGCCGACGTCGACATAGGTGATCGATTGCGAGGCGAAGCCGCCCACGCCGGTCGAGACGGTCGTCGTGATGTTCGGTACGCGGTCGCCGATCACGACCTTGGCCTTTTCCTTGTTGCGCACGCGGATGCGCGGGTTGGCCAGGGTGTTCGAGTCGGTATCGGTCTTGTTGGCGTTCAGGGTGGCGCCGATGCCGGTGACGCCGATGGTGTCGCTGTTCAGGCCGCGCAGTTCGTTGATCGTGATCGGTGCGCCTTGCGCGGCGATCAGCGGCGTGAAGCCCAGGCTCTGCGGCCAGGCCAGGCCCAGGTCCATCAGGCGGCTGCGCTTGATTTCCAGGACCTCGACGTCGAGCATGACTTCCGGCTCGGGCACGTCCTGCAAGGCCACCAGTTGCGTGGCCAGCTTGATCGCTTCGGGGCTGTCGCGCAGGATCACCAGGTTCAGCTTTTCGTCGATGACCACGTCGCGCGACTTCAGGATGGTCTTGAAGGTGTTGGCGATGGTCTTGGCCTCGGCGTTCGCGAGATAGAAGGTCTTGACCGTCATCTCCTGGTATTCCTTCAGCTTGACCGCCACGTTCGGGTAGACCAGGATGGTATTGCCGTCCATGACCTGGCGCTCGAGCTGGTTGGTCACCAGCAGGAAGTGCACCGCCGCTTCCACCGTGCTGTTCTTCAGGAAGATCGAGGTGCGCTGGTCCGAGCGCACATCCTTGTCGAACACGAAGTTCAGACCCGAATGGCGCGCGATGATCTCGAAGATCTGGCGCAGCGGCGCATCGCGGAACTCCAGGCTGATCGGCTTCTTGAAGGCGGCGGACAGCGTGGCCTCGGAGGTCGGCACGGC
>DAMABW010000007.1:0-31950 GCA_031999925.1 Massilia sp.
CGGAGTCTTCCGAATACGAAACTGGAGTTGGTCGTACCGCGTTTCGTGCTCGACCGGCCGTCAGGCGCGCGCACACCGGAACTGGTGACGCCCGATATCGTGCTCGCCGACGATCCCTTCGACAAGCGCGTGCTGGTCGACACGCTGTTGCAGCGTATCGATCAGCAATAAGGGCTCAGCGCGGCGCGCGGAAGTCGTTCTCGATCCAGGCCAGGGCCGAGGCCGGAGTCAGCTTGAAGGTCGGCGCCACACGCACCTTGGCCACTTCTTCGCCCATCTCGTCGGTAGCGGCCAGCATCGCGTACGGGTCGTCATCGTCGGGCACGATGTCGAGGGTCACCTTCAGCTCGCCCCCTTCGGTCGAGACCACGGTGCTCTTATGCAGCATCGCGTGCAAATGCTGCTCGTGGCGGCGGATGACTTCCGAGGCCGTCTTGATCAGCGTATTGAAGGCGTTGACGTCGAGCGGCTTCGGGTTTTTCTTGTCGCGGCCCATGGTCCAGGGACCGACCAGCGCCGGTTCGCGCTCGCCTTCCTTGTACATGGCGACCGCCCAGCCTTCGTCGTCTTCGTTCTTGATCACCTTGGCGGTCCAGCCGTTGCCCTGCCACAGGCGTGGTTCTTGCACCGGCGCGTCTTCGTCGCCCGATTCCAGGTCGTTTACATCGTCATTCATTGCTCGCTGCTTCCATCTTGCCGGGCTCGCGCCCAAAGCAAGATCATAGAGGAAATCAGGCGAGCGGGTGCGGCCGATCGCACTTGCCGGACGCGGGGCCGCCACGCAGGCGGAAGCCGGGCAATCGTGGCGGGCGTACCGGTGGCGGCAAGGGGGTGCGCAGCGGGTCGATGTTCGGCTGGCGCGGCGCTTCCCGATTGAAAGGGTTGATGATGATGGGCGGGATGGTAGGCGGCGCCGATGGCGGTCCCTTCGGTCCCCCACCCGCCCAGGCCTGGCGGTGCGGCGAGTTCATCATGGTGCTGACAGGATGCATAAAGCCCTCCTACAACAAAAGCAGGCTGTCAGTATAGGCGGCGAGCCGCGCAATGCAAGGTCAAAAGACTGAAGAACCGGTTAATCCGGCGCGCACGCTTATCGCGCCTTGCCGCACTCCGGCCCGCCAAACTCGCCGTTTGTCGCAGGCCGCTCGCAGCGCATCCGGCATGGGCCTACAGTGGCGCCATACCACCTGACAAACGAGGAGAACACCATGAAAAAGACCGTCCCCTATATCGTCCTGATCCTGTGCGCGCTGCTGCTCTGGGACCTGCTGTTCAGCTTTGGCGATGCATCGTTTTATTTCGACGGCGACACGGTCGACGGCCCGGTCGGCGCCGCGCTGGCGCTGCTGTTCGGGGCCGGTGGTGCGATCCTCGGCGTGGTGGTGGCGGTCGTGGTGGGCGTGGTGCTGGCGGTGGTGTTCGCCGGCGTCGGCGTGGTGCTGCTGGCGGCGCTGGGCGTGGCGGGCGTGGCAGTCGCTGCGGCCATCGTGCCCTTCATGCTGCCGCTGCTGGTGCTGGTCTGGTACCTGGTGCAGCGTTCGCGCAAGAACCGCGTGGTGCACGCGCAGGCGGTGTAAAACGCCGCAGCAATATGCAAAAGGCGCCGTGACGGCGCCTTTTTGTTTATCCGCCCGACGCCTTCTCCGCCGCGTACTGTTCATATCCCCGTGCCCGCAATGCGCAGGCCGGGCAAGTGCCGCAGCCATAGCCCCAGTCGTGGCGCGCGCCGCGCTCGCCCAGATAGCAGGTGTGGGTTTCGAAGCGCACCAGATCCACCAACGCCTCGCCGCCGGCCTGCTCGGCCAGTTCCCAGGTCTGCTTCTTGTCGATCCACATCAGCGGCGTCTCGACCTTCAGGCGCGTGGCCATGCCGAGGTTCAGCGCCACCTGCAACGCTTTCATCGTATCGTCGCGGCAATCCGGATAGCCCGAGAAGTCGGTCTCGCACATGCCGCCCACCAGCACGTTCAGGCCGCGGCGGTAGGCGACGGTGGCCGCCACCATCATGAACATCAGGTTACGGCCGGGCACGAAGGTATTCGGCAAGCCGTTCGCCTGCATTTCGATGGCCACATTGCTCGTCAGCGCGGTATCGGAAATCTTGCCGAGCAGCGAAAGGTCGATCATGTGGTCTTCGCCCAGGCGTGCATCCCATTCGGGGGAGAGCGCGCGCATCTTGTCCAGCACGCTCGGACGCACCGCCAGCTCGATGGCGTGGCGCTGGCCATAGTCGAAGCCGATGGTCTCGACGCGTGCGTAACGTTGCAGTGCCCAGGCCAGGCAGGTAGTGGAATCTTGCCCGCCACTGAAGAGGACGAGGGCGGTATCGGGAGGCAGCATGTGTGGTAATCCGGGAAGTTAATCGTTCGCCAGCTTTTTTGCAATTCCGTTAAGATGACCTCAGCATTGACACTGAATGGAGAGACATGGTCCTCGCACCATCCGAGCGGACCGTAGCGGCGCCACGGCGATTGCGGATTTTGGCACAAATCGTGCTGTCCGTGTATGCCGTGCTGGGCGCCCAGGCCGCCACTGCCCAGACCCAGGGCATCAACTACAACGTGCGCATCGACGCACCCCGCCAGCTTGACGACTTGCTTGAGGATAACCTCGACCTGTTGCGCTGGCGCGGCAATTCGCGCGTCGACCTCGAACAACTGCAACGCCTGGTGAAGGAAGCGCCCGAGCAGGCAAAAGCCCTGATCGCCACCGAAGGCTATTACTCGCCGCAAGTGTCGGCCGGACTCGATACCAGCGGCGGCACGCCGGTGGCGCGCGTCATCGTCGAACCCGGCGAGCCGACCCTGGTAAGCGACATCGACCTGGTGCTGCAAGGTTTCGTGCCCTTCGAACAAGGCGGCGCACCCTACGACGCGGCCGCCTTGCGCAACCGCTGGTCGCTGCCGGTCGGCGCCCGCTTCCGCCAGGCCGACTGGGAAGGCGCCAAGCGCGATTTGCTGCGCGAAGTCGTGCAGTCGCGCTTCCCGCGCGCCCAACTGGTGGAAACCAGCGCCACCGTCGACCCGGAAACCCGCAAGGCTTCGCTGCGCGTGGTGATGGATAGCGGCCCGGAAATGCGCTTCGGCGAGCTGCGCATCCGCGGCCTGAAGCGCTATCCGGCCACGGTCATCACCAACCTGAACAAGATCAAACCGGGCGACGAATACAGCGAAACAGCGCTGCAGGCGCTGCAATCGCGCCTGCAGGAAACCGGCTACTTCTCCACCGTCGAAGTGAGCGCCGACATGCGCGCCGTGCTCAACGCCGAGATCCAGGACATCAAGGAAGACAACGACGACCCGGATACGCCGGCCGCGCCAGCTAGCGCGCAGGCCGACCCGAACGCCCCCGCCGTTCCCGGCCAGGCCGCCACCGGCGTCAAGCCGCCGACACCCGGCCCGACCGTGCTGCCGGTGCTGGTGCGCGTAACCGAAAACAAGCAGAAGAACGTCGAAGTCGGCCTTGGTTTTTCCACCGACACCGGCGCCCGCGCCCAGCTCGGCTACGACGACCTGAGCGTCTTCGGCAAGCGCATGAAGAGCGACATCATCTACGAACAGAAGCGCCAGAGCGCGCGCGTCGACTTCTACTGGCCGACCACACCCGACGGCTACAACGACAGCGTCGGCGGCGGCGTCGAACGCGAGGACGTGCGCGGCGAAATCACCACCACCGCCAGCGTGTCCGCACGCCGCGCCTGGGGTACGCCGGAACTCGAACGCAGCCTGACGCTGGAAGTGCTGGCCGAGAAGCGCGAAGTCGCTGGCCTCGAGACCAACTACAGCAAGAGCGTCCCGCTCACCTACAACGTCACACGCCGCAAACTCGACAACCTGCTGCAGCCGACGCGCGGCTATGCCCTGAACTGGCAGGTGGGCGTGGCGCCGCTGCCGCTGCTCACCGACGAAAAATTCATCCGCGGCTATACGCGCGGCGTGTATTACCGCCCGGTCGGCGAGACCGGCACCCTGATCCTGCGTGGCGAAGCCGGCGCCGTCTTCTCGAAAGACAAGGAAGGCGTGCCGAGCAGCTTCCTGTTCCGTGCCGGCGGCGACCAGTCGGTGCGCGGCTACGGCTACCAGCAGCTCGGCGTGCGCGAAGGCGACGCCATCGTCGGCGGGCGCTACCTGCTCACCGCCGGCGCCGAGTACCAGTACTGGTTCCGCCCACCATGGGGCGTGGCCGTGTTCTACGATGCCGGCAATGCCGGCGACAAGTTCAGCGACCTCAATCCGAAGTCCGGCTACGGCGTGGGCGCGCGCTGGCGCAGCCCGGTCGGCCCGATCAACGTCGACGTCGCCTATGGCCACGCCGTCAAAAAGGCGCGCCTGCACTTCTCACTTGGATTTACCTTCTGATGGACAGCGTCGACAACAACCCGAATCCACCAACGCCTGCGCCTGCACACGCACGGCCGCCGCAGGAGCCCAAGCCACGGTGCTGGCCGCGCCGCGTCGCCATCGGCCTGGTCGTAACAGGCGTGCTGGTCGGCAGCGCCGCCTGGTACCTGGGCCGCGAGACCACGCTGCAGATGATCGCCGAGCGCGCCGCCCGCGCCACCGACGGCAAGCTCACCATGACCGGCATCCGCGGCTCGATCTACGGCGCCATGCACATCGACCGCCTGGTCTGGCGCACCGACGAGCAGCTGGTCATCGCCACCAACATCGACATCGACTGGTCGCCGCGCCAGCTGCTCTCGCGCGGCATCGAGATCAGTAAACTCTACGCGGCCGACCTGCGCATGGAGACCCTGCGCGAGAGCGAAGAAAAGTCGACGATGCCGGCCACGCTGGAAGCGCCGTTCAAGATCGCGCTCGACGACGCGCGCCTGGCGAAAGCCACCTTTGTCAGCAAAGGTAGCAATACCGAGATCTCGAACATCCGCCTGCGCCTGCATGGCGACAAGGTCAAATGGCAGCTCAGCGACGCGGTCGCCACCACGCCCTGGGGCCAGCTGGCGGCGGGCGGCAGCATCGGCGCCCAGCGTCCGTTCAAGCTCGACGCGAACGCCAGCTTGAGCGGCACGCCGACCGGCGGCGCCACGCCGGCGCAGCTGAAACTGCACGCCGGCGGCGACCTGAACCTGACCCAGCTCGACGCATCCGGTTCGGCCGGCCGCGCCGGCGGCCAGGCGCGCATCGCCCTCTCTCCCTTCGCCGAAATCCCGCTGCGCAGCATGGACCTGAACGCGAAGAACATCGATCCCGGTTTCTTCAACCCCGAACTGCCGACGGCCGACCTGAACCTGGTGGTGAAGGCCAACCTCGATGACAAGCGCAACATCTCCGGCAGTGTCAACCTGGTGAACGACGGCGCCACCGGCACCATCGACCAGCAACGCCTGCCGCTGCGCGCGATGCGCGGCCAATTGGGCGGCAACCTGGATGCGATGAAGATCACCGACGTCCTGGTCGACCTGGGCGGCGCCGGCAGCTTTACCGGCAGCGGCAGCGTGCAGCGCGGCGAAGATGAAGAGGGCCTCGGCACCGCCAACTTCGCCCTGCACACCGACCGCCTGGACCTGAAGCAGATCCACGGCAGCATGAAGCCGACCAAGATCGCCGGCGACATCGCCGTGGCCAACGCGGGGAATGTGCAGTCGCTGAACCTGAACCTGGTCGACGCCGGCCTGCGCCTGGCCGCACGCGCCAAGCTGGAAAACAACGTCGTCGATATCGAGGAGGCACGCCTCCTGGCCGGCAAGGGCGTGATCACCGTCACCGGCAACGCCAAGCTGGCAGACGACAAGGCGTTCAATGTGAAAGCCAACGCCAGCCGCTTCAACCCGGCCGCGCTGGGCGATTATCCGCAGGCCGACCTGAATGCCGACATCAACGCCGCCGGCGTGCTGGCGCCCGAGTGGAAGGTGAACGCCGACTTCGCCATGCGTCCGAGCCGCCTGTTCGACCAGCCGCTGTCCGGGCGCGGCAAGCTCGCCGCCGACGCCAAGCACGTGAGCGGCGTCGATGCCACGATTGCCCTCGGCCAGAACAAGGTCGATTTGAACGGCGCCTTCGGCGCCCCTGGCGAAAAGCTCACCTGGCGCCTCGATGGCCGCCAATTGGCCGCCCTGCGCGCCGATTTATATGGCGCCGTGAACGCCAGCGGCGTCGTTACCGGCACCATGCAGGCGCCGCGCACCACCTTCGAGGTCGATGCGAATGGCCTGGGATGGGTTGCGGCCCAGCGCAAGGCCAACGACGGCAAGCTGCGCGTGACCGGCGAAGCCTGGCTCGCCGGCGGCGAGGACGCGCGCTTCGTCGAGGTCAAGGCGAATGGCAGCATGAATCGCTTCAACCCGGCCGCCTTCGGCAGCCCGCTCCCGGGCAGCATCAACGGCAGCTTTGCCGCCAGCGGCCGTTCCGGCACCGACTGGCGCGGCGCGCTCGATTTGAAGGTGGAAGACTCGACGCTGTCGAAGTCGCCGTTCTGGGGCTATGCGCGCCTGAACGCCGACCGCCGCCACATCTCGAACACCGACGTCGATCTGCACATCGGCCCGAACGTGATCGCCGCCAAAGGCAGCTTCGGCGCCGGCCGCGACCAGCTCGACTGGCGCATCGATGCCGGCCAGCTGGCCGCCCTGGGCCCCGACTTCGGCGGCGCCCTGCGCGGCAATGGCACCCTGACCGGCACCATGGAAACGCCGTCGCTCACCGCTGCGCTGGAAGGCCAGAACCTGAAGTTCCTCGGCACCCATACGGTGCGCTCGCTGCGCGCCAGCGCCAATCTCGGCTCGGGCCGTGGCGGCGCCGACCCGCTGGTGAGCGACATCCAGGTGCTCGATTACGCGAACGGCGACACCCGCATCGCCGCCGCCAGTTTGCAAACCACTGGCACGCGTGCGTCGCATACCCTGCGCGCAGCCGGCCGCAGCGACGACTTCGACGCCCTGGTCGAAGTGCGCGGCGGCTGGAGCGGGAATGCCTGGAACGGCACCCTCGCCACCCTGCAAAACAAGGGCCGCTATGCGATGACCCTGGCCCAGCCGGTGCCCCTGAAAATCGGCGTGGCGCCCGGCGCCGGCGTGGCCGGCCTGGCCTCTCCGGAATCGCTCGCCTTTAACGGCGCCGTGATCAAGCTGCCGACCGGTACCGTCAACATCGCCTCGCTCACCAAGCAGGGCCCGCGCTGGAACAGCCGTGGCGCCGCGGCCGGCGTGCCGCTGAACTACATCGCCCAGTTCTCGCCGGCGCTGCGCGAAAACGTGCAGGGTAACCTGACCCTGGGCGCCGACTGGTCGCTCGACATGCGCGTGGCCAGCGGCAAGGCCACCCCTGCCCTGGCCGGTGGCGTGCACGTGTTCCGCGAAGGCGGCGACGCGATTGTCGGCGCCGACGTGCCGGTGGCCCTGGGCCTGCGCACGCTCGATCTGCGCGCCGACGTGCAGGGAAGCTCGCTGCGCACGCAAGTGGCGCTGGACGGCACCCGCACCGGCTCGGCGCGCGTCGACGGCACCGTGCAAATGCTGAACGGCCGCGTCGACCAGGACAGCCCGCTGCGCATGACGGCCGTCGCCGACATGGCCTCGATCGCCTGGCTGGCGCCGCTGGCCGGCCAGCGCGACCTGGAACTCGACGGCAGCCTGAAGGCCAACCTGACGGCCGGCGGCACCATCGGCACGCCATCGCTGAACGGCACCGTGAATGGCGACGCCCTCGCCGTGCGCTGGCCCGAGCAAGGCGTGCGCCTGCGTAACGGCCAGCTGCGCTCGCAGCTGGAAGGCGACCGCCTGGTGCTGCAGCGCCTCTACCTGGAAGGCGTGCAGGGCAATGCCACCGCCGACGGCTCGGTGCGCTTCGGGACGGACGGCGCGATCCAGTTGCGCCTGGTGGCGAACAAGCTTGAAGCGCTATCGCGTCCGGACCGCACGGTGATCGTCTCAGGCGAAGCCAACCTGGTGCGCAATGCCCAGCGCTTCGCCCTGGACGGCAACTTCAAGGCCGACCGCGCGCTGATCGAATTCGCGCCGCAAGGCCGCCCGACCATCTCCGACGACGTGATCGTGCTGGGCCGCGGCGCACCGGCCGCGCCGCAGAAGAAGGAAGCGGAGATGCCTTTGAGCATCAACCTGGCCGCCGACCTGGGCGACGACTTCCACCTGCGCGGCCTGGGCATCGACGCTTACCTGGAAGGCAGCGCGCGCGTGCGCATGGTCGGCAACAGCGACCCGCGTGTGAACGGCACCATCCGCGTGGCCAGCGGCCAGTATGCGGCCTATGGCCAGAAGCTGACCATCGACCGCGGCGTGCTGACCTTCAACGGCCGCTACGACAACCCCTCGCTCGACGTGCTGGCGGTGCGCAAGCAGCCGGAAGGCACGCAGCTGAGCGAGACGAATGTCGAAGCCGGCGTGCAGGTCACCGGCACGGCGCAGGCGCCGGTGGCGAAGCTGGTGTCGACGCCGTCGGTGCCGGATTCCGAAAAGCTGTCCTGGCTGGTGCTGGGCCACGGGATGGAAGGCACGAGCGGCAACGAGAAGGACGTGCTGAGCGCGGCGGCCGGCGCCCTGCTGGGCGGCAAAGGCGGCACCGGCGGCATCACCTCGAAGCTGGCCAATTCGCTGGGCGTGGACGAACTCGGGATCGGCCAGGGCCGCAACGGCGACGCCGAGGGTCTGGCGAACACGGTGGTCACGGTCGGCAAGCGGATTTCCTCGCGCGCTTACCTGAGCTTCGAGCAGGGCGCGACCACGGCCTCGAGCCTGGTGCGCCTGCGCTACAAGCTGAACCCGCGCTGGACGCTGCAGTTCCAGACCGGGACGAATACGGCACTGGACGTGCTGTATGCGTGGGCCTTCGATTGAGCGCCTGACAAATCTTGTTGAAGCCTGTCAGACGCTCAGAGCTTCAATGCAGGCTCGGCTTCGGATCGGGGACCGGGTCCTCGTTCTGGGGCGTGTGGACCGGCGTGTGGTGCGGATGCGGGGTGTCGAAGGGTTCTTGCAGCGGCTCTTCGACGGGTACGGGGTCCGGGGCACGGTGCAGGCGCAGCGGCACTGGCAGGGCTGGGATCATGGTCGGGTTCTCCTGGATAATGGTGTCATTACCTTAGCATGCGCTGTTCCCGGCCGCCGTCCCGCTGGCGGCGCGCCTCGTTCCCCTCGTTTACAATGCCGGCATCGACTCAACCGGCAGCCAACTCTTCCACGATGAACATCACCACCCTCGCCTTGCTCGCCCTGACACCCATCCTGGTCTGGCGCATCTATGCGCGCCTGAAAACGCAGATGGCACGCCAGCGCTCGATCATGTCGCGCCATTACACGGGCATCCTGGTGTTCGGCGCGCTGATCCTGGTGCCGCTGGCGCAGGTGATCGCACGGCCGATGGAACTGGCGGCGCTGGCGGCCGGTAGCGCGCTGGGCGTGTTCTGGGGCGTGTTCGCGCTGCGTCGCACGCGTTATGAAGATACGCAGGAGGGTTACTGGTTCACGCCGCCGATGCGGCTGGGGATCGTGATGGCCATGGTGCTGGTGGCGCGTATTTTGTATGTGGTGTTCGAGCTGTACACGCTGCAGGGGACGGGGGCGACGCCGACGCGGTTTACCGAGAGCCCGTTGAGCATGTTGTGCGTGGGGCTGACTGGAGGGTACTTCCTGGCGTATTCGCTGGGGTTGCTGGTGTGGCGGCGCAAGTTGCGCAAGGCGATTGATTTGGGGTGATTGGTTGGTTGGGCCGCGTGGGTGCTGTTTTGTGCGGTCGCGTGATTGTTGATGTGGGTAGATGTTGTCGTGGGTTCCGTGGTGGGATATTCATCACCGCGTGGGCACAGGTGCCCACCCTACGAAAGCCCGCTGATCCGCCGTTATCATCCGGAATGGCGACCGTAAGGTGGGCACCCCGTGCCCACGCGGAAGCGCGCATACACGCGGCCGCATTCCGGTCGACACCTACGCAAACCGCCAACGTCTCGGAAGCACATCGATAACCCTACCGGGTTTTCACCAATAAAAAAGGGGCCCGCCGGGCCCCTTCACTCATGCGGCTTGCGCCTCTTCCTTCCTACGCTGCAGCACGAAAATCGGCTGCGCCCACTGCGTGTCCTTCTTCTTCTTGCTCGTGATGAGCGTCAGTTCCGAAGGGTCGTACACGTCGGTGTTGTGCGTCAGCGGCGTGGTCATCAAATACTGCGCGTCGGTGTTCTTCAGGAACTCGCCCACCAGCTGGATGTTGCGGATGTCCAGGTGCGCAAACGGTTCGTCGATGAACACGAAGCCGCCCGAGCCCTCTTCCGACTTGAGCAAGCCAATCAACAGCACCAGCGACTTCATCACCTGCTGCCCGCCCGAGGCCTCGCCGTCGTTCATGCCGATCTGGTCCTTGCCGTCGAACTTGAAGCGCACGTGCAGGCCGGCTTGCGCCAGTTGCACGTCGTCGTTCTCGAGGCGCACCGGGTCGGCCTGGACATCGATGCCCGCCAGTTCGCCCAACTCCTTGATGTTCTTCGAGTAGGTCTTGATCGTGTAGCGCAGGCGCTCGATGTAGGCGCCGCGCGCGTTGCCGGTGGCCTCGATGGCGCGGTTGTTCTGGTAGCGGCGCTCCTCGGTCTCGCTCTGGCGGCTCGACAGCTGCTCGTTCAAACGCGCGTACTGGTCGATGACGGTGGCGTCGAGTTCCCAGTCGTCGCGCGCCAATGCGTGCTCGAGCGAGGACAGGCGCAGGTTCACCTGGTGCGCGTTCTGGTGCTGGGACACCAGCGCCGCACGGCGCGTCGGGTTTTTCCAGTTGGCCGGAATCGTGCGCCACTCGCGGCGCATGCTAAGGAGCGCCTTGGCGTGTTCGGCGCGCTGCTCGATCTGGCGGCGGTGGTTCAGGCGCAGGCCCGCTTCCGCTTCCGACAAGGCCATGCGCGCGTTCTGCCACACGGTATCGGCACGGGTGCGCGCCACCGTTGCGTTCTTGGTCAGCGTCTGCAGCTCGCCCAGGCGCGCGCCCACGTCCAGGCGCTCGGCCTTCAGCGGCGCGATCGAACGCGTCGCTTCCTCGAACTCAGCCTGGCGCGCCGCCAGTTCCTTGGCCGCGTCGACGCCGGCGATGCGCGCCTTCAGGCCGCCCACTTCGGCGGCGAGTTTGCTGATCGCCAGCGTCAGCGCATCTTCCTTCGCCTCCAGCGCCGGCAGCGATTTCTGGATCGCTTCCAGGCGCTGGGTTTTACCGGCGGCCCCGAAACGGTAGCGCGACGGCTCGACGTACAGCGAGCGGCCGCCGCGGCGTTCGCGGTGATAGGCGTCCGGCGTGATCCATTCGTCGGAACCCGACTTGAAGCCGGCATCGACCGAATCCACGCGGTCGATGCGCGCCAGCTGGTCGATCAGCCAAGACGGCGCGGCGGCCGAGAAGTTCACCACCGACAGCAGGCTGTCGTCCTTCATCTTCGGCGCCTCGACGCAATCCGGCACGATGAAGTGGCGATAGCGCTCCTTCTCCGCCAGGCGGTAGGCCGCGGGCGCATCCTTGGCGCGCTCCAGCAGCACCACCGAGGCATAACCGCCGAGCACACCTTCCACCGCGCCCTGCCACTTCGGATCCGTCACTTCGACGATGTCCGACAGCATGGCGTGCGGAATACCCTCGTCGCGCAGGGCGCGGCGCATCTGGCGCTGGGCTTCCGGCTCCGGCATCGCGCTCTTGCCCTGCAGGGCCGAGATGGTCTGCATCTCGACCGCGATCTTGCTCGATACCGCTTCACGCGCGGCGCGCTGGCGTGCCAGCTCGGCTTCCTTTTCTTCCAGTTGCGACGCCACTTCCGCCATGTCGGCGCCGGCTTCCGCCGACAGCTTCTGCAGGCGTTCCTTCTGTTCCAGCAGGTTTTCCAGCGGCTTCAGTTTCTGGTTGATCGCAGTCAGGCGCGCGGCCAGGGCCGTGCCTTCCTGCTCCAGCTGGGTTTCCTGGGCCTGCGAGTCGGTCAGCGCGCGCTGCTGGGCCGCCAGGGCCTGGCGCTTCTCGGCCAGCTGGCTGTCGGCCTGCAGCATCGGTTTACGCTGCTCGCGCAGGTGGCGGCTCATGGCGGCCGCCTTTTCGCGCGCCTCGTGGTACTCCAGGCTAGGCAGCACTTCCTCGCGCAGGGCGCTCTTTTCCTTGTTCAGGTCTTCCCACTGGTGGAAGTTGGCCACGCGCAGGCGCAGGCCTTCCAGGTTGATGCGCGAGGTTTCCAGTTCCGCCTCGAAGCGCTTCAGTTCGGTCTCGGTGTCGCGCTGGTGACGCTTGGCTTCGTCGTAGGCGTCCAGCACTTCCTTGTCGCCGAAGACCTGGAACACCAGGTCCAGCAGCTGGCGCGGCGCGTATTCGCACAGTTTATCGGTCTCGCCCTGCTCCAGGGCCAGCACCTTCGACATCGCCGGCGACAGGCCTGCCGACGCCAGGCGCTTGCGGTAATTTTCCACGCCGAGCCAGTCGGTGGCTTCGGTTACTTCCTCGATCTCGACATTCCCCGGGCGCATCAGGTACTGGCGCTTCCAGTCGCCGCCGTTCTTCTGCACCTGGCAGAACAGGGTCACTTCGTCGTCGCTGAAGAAGCCCGAATGGCGGAACGGACGGTTCGAGAGCTGGCGCCCGACCGGCTTGTTGTCGACCACGGCGCGCAGCCAGGCGCTCTGCTGGCCCGAGTGGCGCGCATAGTGCTTGTAGGTGCGGCCCATCGAGCAGTCCAGCCCGAACAAGGTGCGCAGCGCGTCGAGCAGCGTGGTCTTGCCGGAGCCGTTCTGGCCGGCGATGGTGATGATCTTGGCGTCGAGCGGGATGTTCTTGATCCGCTGCCAGTAATCCCAGTGGACCAGCTCAAGTGATTTGATGTGGAACATGGTGTCTCAGTTCGGGGTATCGAGTTGTTCGGCGTCGAGATCGGCGTCGTTGGCGGCATCGCTGGCTTTGCGCGGCACCACGGCCAGCGGCGCGCGCTTGAACACGTCCGACAAGGCGCCGTTGATGATGCGCTCCTTCAGCAGGTCGGTGTCCATCATCAGGTCGAGCAGCGGGCCTTCCAGGATCACGTCGCCGCGGCGCTCGATGAAGCCGAGCTTCGACAGCACGCCCAGGTTCATGTCCATGCGCGTCTTCTTGCCCAGCTTGTCGCCGAAGTCCGACAGCAGCGCGGTATACGAGATGCCGATCGAGGCGTCCTCGGCGCGCGGGATCGGCGCGTCCTTGTCGAACATGTCGCTCTGGTCGTCGGCCACCAGGGTGTGGGTTTCCTGGCGCTCGCGCTTGGGCAGGATGATCTGCGCCCACAGCACCACCAGCAGCGCCACGCCGTCGCGCGTCAGGCCGAAGTTGTTGTTCTGCCAGATGTCCTTGGCGCCGAAGATCTTTGGCTCCACGTTGCGGTGCAGGGCAATCGTCACATGGTCGGCATACACGTTGTCGAGCAGTTTCAGGCCCGATTCCAGCAGGCGCTTGTCGACTTCGCCGCGGAAGGTCTCGTCCGACAGCGCGCGCTTGACCATCTTGTCGTCGCGGCGCAGTGTCTGGTGCGTGAGCAGGCGGGCAATCAGGATTTGTGCGTCGTCATTCATTCGGCGTGCCGCTTTCGAGATCTAGTGAGAGGGTTGCAAAGGACATGGCGGCCACTTCCGGGTCATCGAGCTCCACCAACTCGTCGCGCGCTTCGAATTTGATCGGCAGGCGCGCCAGTTCGGCGGTGGCGCCCTGCAGGCTGGCCTCGGCGGCGTCGCCCAGCAGCGGCAGCAAGGAAGCGCGGTAGGACGCCACGGCGAACGATGCCGGCAGCAAGGACTCGTGCAGCTCGACCTTCTTCGGACCGACGTCCGAGAATTCGGGGAAGTTGCCGAGGTTCGCGAAGTCGGCCAGCTTGGTGATCCAGTCGTCGAGTTCGGCCTGCATGGCCGGGTTGTCGTCGATGGTCAGCGGCGCATCCTGGCCGCTCGGCAGGCCCTTCTGGCCGATCACCACGGCGCGCTCCGCCAGCAGTTCGGTCTCGGCGACGTCGATCATCTCGGCCGGCGTGCCGAACAGCGGCACCACCGGACGGTCGATCGCGCCTTCGGCCAGGCTGGCCAGGTCCTCGTGGGCCAGCAGCCAACGCTTGACGTCGGTGGTCGACAGGCCGGACTGGCCCAGGTGCACGCGCTGGCGCTCGATTTGATTAAGCGCGCGCGAGAACATGCCCTGCATGTTGAGCAAGGCACTCTGCGCGCGGCCGATCGCCTGCGCCGCCTTGTGCGTGGCCGAATCGGCGCGCTCGTCGGACGTAATCGCACGCAGGATCACGGAACCCTTCTCGACCCAGTCGCAGGCCATGTGCCACTTCGCCTGCGAATTGCGCAGCTTGAATTCGGAACCCGAGGCGATGGCGTCGCGGAATTCCTCGGTCAGTTCGACCAGGCGGCCCAGCAGGTGCTTCAGCTGTTCGACGGTCACGCCGCCGACCGCCTGGGCGCCGGCCACCTGCGACAGCAGGAAGCCCATCTCGGCCTCGTCGTCCTCGGGCTTGCCCAGCGCCAGCAGGGTGTCGAGCGCGGACAGCACGTTGCGCGCCAGCGGCGTGATGCGGTAGACGGCGCTCGGCGCATCCCAGGCCAGCAGGCCATGGGTGCGCAGGCGGTTCAGTACCGTTTCCAGGCTTTCCGGGATCAGGTAGGCCAGCTTCTGATTGATGTCCGCACGGGTGAAGGCCGAGCTGGCGGTGTCGGCGGCCAGTTCGCGCAGCACCAGCAGGCGCACCAGCACGCCGTCCTGGCTGCCGTGGAACAGGGCCGAGAAGGCCGACAGCATGGGCTGGGCCTTCTTGAGGTGGAAAACCTGCTCGATTTCGTCCGGCGCGATGCCGTTCTGGAAATGCACCTGGAGCGGGTCTAGCTCGTCCTGCGCAATGCCATGGGGTTCCGCGGCGAGGGCCGCCTGTGTGTCGATCATGTGGGATACCAGTTTCGCAAGCGGACCGTCCTGCCGGTTTGCTTGCAGAAGGCAGGGAGATGTGTCCGCGGGGGGCGCTAGTATAACAGTTCAGCTAGCTTAATCGTCAGCAATATTCCCCGGCGACCGCCACGGTTTTGTAAGAACGACACAACAAACCGGTGTGTTGAACGTGCTTGCAAGAACTATAAGACGGGCTTCTAAATGCGCTTTTCTTATGAGCTATACATATATATGCATGCCGGTTTGACAGGCAAACGGCGGAGGTTGAAGCTGGACAAGACCGCGGGAGCCTGAGCCCCTTCCCGGTCCCCAGCCGCTGCGAAACGACGGCGCAGCTTCACACCGACAACACCGTCGACCAATGATGAGGAGAGCATGAACAGAAAAATCGCGACCCTGATGTTTGCTATTGGTCTGGGCGTAGCGGCCAGTCCGGTGTTCGCCGCGAGCTGCAAGACCTACTGCTCCGAGGACTTTCGCCGCTGCGTCGACGCCGACAGACCACTGATGGAGTGCAATATCGAACGTGTGGAGTGCTGGGACAGGCTCTGCTACGGTATTTTCTGAGCGTCGAACCGCTTCATGAGAAGAGCCGGTGGTCCCGCCGCCGGCTCTTCCATTTTTTACCGCCGGCTTATTTCTTCGTGATGCTCCGGAGCGTCTGGTCGATCGTATCGCGCTCGTCCTCGAAGCGAATCTTGACCGGATACCATTCCTGCGACGGCGCCAGCCAGACTTCGACGCTGTCGCCGTGGTTGTCGCGTGCTTCGCGCTTGACGTGGATGGTGTCGAGTTCGCCCATGCCGGTACGGATCTTTTCCTGCTTGACGACCTTGAAGGTCCAGGGTTCGGCATCGCGCCGCCCGGCCACGATGAAGGTCCATTCGCTGCCCGGCTTGAACTTCGCCTCGCCGGCCGCGCGCGCCACCGAAGCCAGCTGCCAGGTGACCGAAGCACGGTCCTGCTCGCCGCCCTTCATGACGTAAGGCAGCTTTACACCGGTAAAGCTGATCACCTTCTCGTCGCGCACGAAGGTGGTGGTGGTCGCATCCTTGCGGTAGCGCTTTTCGGTAAAGGTGTCCGGCGCCAGGCCGTAGGCATCGACCGAGCCCTGGCTGCGGTATTCGGTCAGCTTGCCGAGCAGCTGCACCTTGGCTTCGACATTCACGTCGTACTTGCCGTCGCCGGCACGCCAGGCGATCAGCGCTTCGCCCTTCAGGCCGATGCTTTTTTGCTGGGCGTTCAAATCGTAGGCCAGGTCGGCCGAGGGCGGCAATTCGACGGCGCGCTTGACCGGCGCGGCGGGGGCGGCGATGGCGGCAGCGGCGCCCAGCGCCAGCAAGCCCGTCATCGCACTGCACATGATAAGGTTGCTTCTCATTATTACTTTCCTGTATCGCTTAAAGCTATATTATTCACCGTTTGCGTGGTCACTGCACCGTTGGCCTCCGTATTGCGAATCTGTACCGGATACCAGCCATGCGCCGGCGCCAGCCAGACGTCCAGCCGCGAACGGTAAGACCCCTCTTTCGGCGGACGCGCCAGATGCCAGGTTTGCAACTTGCCGAGCTTGGTGTCGATCTCTTCCTGGCCCACCACGATGAAGCGGAAGACGACTGCTTCACGGTCTTCGCCGACCAGCATGTCTATATTGCCGCTCAATTGTCCAACATCCCCGCGCGCGATGGCGGCCAGTTGCAATGGCACACTGGCCTTGTCCTGGGCGCCGGCCGCCAGCGGGAAGCTTTTTTGCGAGGCCGAGAAGCTGATCTTGTTGCCGCCCCAGTCGAAATGGGTGGCGGTGAGCGCGCGGCCGCGCCGCTTTTCCGTCATCTTGATCGGCGCGAAACCGGTTGCCGCCACCGCGCCGTCGCTGGTCAGCACCGCCAGGTTCACGCGCGTGAACACCACGCGGATGCCGGCCTCGAAATTGATGTGGTAGGTGTCGTCGCGGTAGGACCAGTCGAGCTGGGCTTCGCCGCTCCACTGCGTGCCGTCCTTGTCGGTACGCGCCACGTCCATCGTCATGTTGGCCGGCGGCGGCATGTCGACCTTGTAGCGGCGCGGTTCCGGCGGCGGTGCCGGCTCAGGTGCGGGTATGGGCTCGGGCGGCGGGGTGGCAGGCGTGGCTGCCGCGATCGCGGGTGCGCCCTCGCCCGCGGCCGGCGCGCCCTCCCCGCTGCCGCCGGTGCCGGGTTCGACCGGCGGTCCGATGGCATCGTCGGCAAGGATGGGCGCCGGGTCGGGCGGCAGCTCGGGTACCGGCGGTGGCGGCAAGGGTGTCGGCAGCGGCAGCGGCGCGGCGTCCGGCGGCGGCGTCGGGGCCGGCTCGGGCAGCAGGCGCGTCTGCACCATCTTCAGGTCCGGCGGCGCGATCGTGCGCGGCAAGCCGGCATAGCCTCCGATCCAGGCGAACAGCCACGCGTGCAGCAGCACGATCAGCGTGCCCAGCACCAGCGCGCGGCGCCGTCCGGTAATGTAGGAAGCGATACCCATGATCCATAGTGTACCTGCCCAGGTGCAGGCCTGCTGTTCAGCTGCTTGCGGCCGGCCTTTGAACCTCTGTTATTTATCTGCTACGCTAGCGCGACAACCAACGGAGACCAACCATGCTGAAACCTCCCTCGCAAACCATGCCTGGCATGACGGATACGCTCGAGTTCGTAAAGAATTTGTGGGGCGGCATGAATGTGCCGGGCATGGGCGTGCCGAACATGGGCGCCGGCAGCCTCGGCGGCGGCCTGTCCACGGACGAGCTCGATAAACGGATCGCCGACCTGAAAGCGGTGGAAAGCTGGCTGAACCTGAACCTGTCGATGCTGCGCACCTCGATCCAGGCCATGGAGGTGCAGCGCGGCACCATCGCGGCATTGAAGGCGATGAGCGACAGCATGACCCAGGCGATGAGCGGCAATGCGGGCGACCAGACGGCCTCGCTGCCGCCCTTCTCCGCGTTCTTCACGGCCAGCGGCGCGCCGGAACCGGGCACCAACACCCCGGACGCCGGCGCCGACCCAGCCGCGGGACCCGCTGCAGGACAAGCCGCAAGCGCGACCGGCGCGGCCGAATCCGCCATGCCCGCCGCCGTCGCGTGGTGGAACCTGCTGCAAGAACAGTTCCGCCAGGCTGTGGCAAGCACGATGCCCGCCGACGGCAACGCGTCCGGCGCCGCTGCCCCGGAAGCATCCGCTGCCAAGGAACAACCGGTGAAAGAACCCACCGACATGGGTGCCCGCACAACGCGCACGAAAGCCGATAAAAGTTAAGTCATCCGGCATTACCGTTTGCCGTTCGCCCGGCATTTGATTTGACGGGCATCACACGCGCCCCAGCCGTGCTGAACTTGTCAGTACGGCTGGGGCGCTTGACATTCCACGCTTTCCTGTCCGCATTTAATTTGTGGGAGGCAAGACGTGGCCCATTTCGATTTTTCCCAATTGACGGCCGAGCAGGTAGGCGACCTGCGCCGCAAGCTCGAGAGTGCCGGCTGCGCCGTGCCGCCGCGTGCGTCCACCCTCGAGGAACTGGCAGGCGCCATCGCCGCCTTCCGCAAGGCCCAGGGCATCGCCACCAGCGGCCCACTCGACGAAACTACCTGGCGCCGCATCGATGCGCACAGCGGCAGCGTGTTCAGCGAAGTCTTCCAGAACGAGCTCGATCTGCTGCGCCCGCGCCCGGACGGCGACCCGGCGCAGGTCATGCCGGCCTCCAGCTGCGCACTGCTGCAGCGCTCGCACGATGGCACCCTTGCCGGCCTGGCGCTCTCGGGCGGCGGCGTGCGCAGCGCCACCTTCAACCTCGGCGCCCTGCAAGCGCTGGCCGAACTGCGCCTGCTGCGCGACTTCGATTATCTGTCGACGGTGTCCGGCGGCGGCTTCATCGGCGGCTGGCTGTCGAAGTGCATCCGCGAGCGGCGCGGCGACGTGCGCCAGGTCGAGGCCATGCTCACGCAAGGCAGCGCCGGCCAGGCCGTGTCCTGCGAGCCGACCGAAATCCAGTTCCTGCGCCAGTACAGCAATTACCTGTCGCCGAAAAGCGGCACCTTCAGCGCCGACACCTGGACCCTGATCGGCACGTATGTGCGCAACACTTGCCTGAACCTGGCAATGCTGGTGGCCTGGCTGTGCGCATTACTCGTGCTGCCGCGCTTCGCGGTCTGGGGTGTGCACCGCATCATCGGCCCGAACGGGCGCTGGGCCGCCTGGTCGGATACCGCCTGGCTGCTCGGGATCTTCCTGTTCCTGGTGGCGGTGTTCTGCATTGCGCTCTCCATCTCCAGCAAGCCGGAAAGCTCGCGCGGGCTGCGCCGCTTTCCGCTCGAGCAGGGCGCGGTCCTGGTGTGCATCAACTTGCCGCTGCTGGCGGCGGGATTCCTGGTGTCCATCGGCCTGTGGCGCCATGGCGGCGTGGTGCCGGCGCTCTGGAACGATGGCCTGCCGGCGCGCTTTGCCGGCTGGGGCCTGGCCTGGCTGCTCGTGCCTGGCTTGGTCTACTTCATCGTCTGGGCTTGCGGCTGGTACCTGGCGCATGACCGCACCAGCCCTTACCGGAACGCCGGCTACGTCATCTGCCTGGCCGGCGGCGCGGCGGTGGCGACCATGTCGCTGCAGGCGGCGCTGGCCTTTGCGCCCGCCACCGTGGCCCACCTGATGCCGCTCGCCACCGCGCGCGTGCTGGCCTGGCCGGCGATTCCGATGCTGACCGTGGCGCTCCTGATCGGCGCCGCCGCACTGGCGCTGGAGCGGCGGTTGGGGCGGCGCCGTTATCCGGCCGACGTCTCGCGCGCCGAGCTGCTGGAAGGCTTCAGCCACTTCACCTGCGCCATCGGCGCGCTGGCGGTCGGCACCGTGCTGCTGCTGGCCGGCCTGGCCCTGCTGCCCGATCCGCAGCAGCATCCGATCCTGAACAACGCGATCGCCCTGTCCACCTTCGGCATGCCGCTGATGATGACGCTGTTCTCGGTGACGACGACCCTGATGATCGGCCTGATCGGGCGCCTGTACAGCGACGCCAGCCGCGAATGGTGGAGCCGGCAAGGCGCCTGGTCATGGATCTTCTCGATCGGCTGGGTGATGATGTTCGGCGTGGCTTTCTTTGCCGCGCCCCTGCTGCACTGGGCCTGGCTTACCTACGAACCGATCGCGAACGCCGGCACCGCCCTCGGCTGGCTGGTGATGACCATCATCGGCCTGAAGGCCGGCAGCAGCAGCGCCACCGGTTCGCCGGGCGGTAACTGCGCCAAGCGCGAACTGGCGGCGCGCCTGGCGCCCTATTTCTTCACGGTCGGTGTGTTCGCCTTGCTGTCCGCCCTGGTCCAGGCCAGCGTCGCCATGCCCGACGTGCGCTGCCCGAAGCCGGTCTCGCTGCCCTGCGTCTACGCGGCGCATGCCAGCGCCACCCTGGCCACCGATGGCGCCACCTTGCTGGCGGCCTTCGGCGCCTTCCTCGGCGCGGCCCTGCTGCTCGGCTGGCGTGTCGACATCAACAAGTTCTCGCTCTACATGCTGTACCGGAACCGCCTGGTGCGTTCCTACTTCGGCGCCAGCAGCGCCACGCGCAAGCCGCATCCCTTTACCGGCTTCGACCCGGAAGACGACCCGCAACTGGCCGACATGGCCGACCAGCGCCCCTACCACATCGTCAACACGGCGCTGAACCTGGTCAGCGGCGAGGAGCTGGCCTGGCAGACGCGCAAGGCGGCATCGTTCGCCTTCACGCCGCGCTATTGCGGCTTCGAGATGCCCTTGATGCCGGCCCAGGGGCCGAAGCAGGGCCTGCGCGATGCCCAGCGCGGCGCCTACCGCCCCACGCGCGAATACGCCTCGAAGTCCGGCGCCGGCGACGACGATGCCAAGGTACGCCTCGGCATGGCGGTGGCGATGTCCGGCGCGGCGGCCAGCCCGAACATGGGCACCCACTCCTCGCCGCCGCTGAACTTCCTGATGACGATGTTTAACGTGCGCCTGGGCCGCTGGTGCCCGAACCCGCGCAAGGCGGCGTGGACGCATTCGTCGCCAGGCATCGGCTTGTTCTCGCTGATCGCGGAGCTGTTCGGGATGACGAATGCGGATGCGAATTACGTCTACCTGTCGGATGGCGGGCACTTCGAGAACCTCGGCATCTACGAACTGGTGCGGCGGCGTTGCCGCCTGATCGTGGCGGTGGACGTGGCCAGCGACCGCGCTATGGCCTTCGAAGACCTCGGCAACGCGATCCGCAAGTGCGCCACCGATTTGCACGTGAACGTGGAGATCGACGTGTCGAAGATGGAGCTGCTGCCTTCGACCAGTTTGTGCGGCGCCAGTTGCGCGGTGGGCGCGGTGCGCTACAGCCACGTGGATGCGGGCGGCGTGGATGGCACGCTCCTCTACATCAAGCCGGCCATCGTGGGGTCGGAGAATGCCGATGTGCTGAATTACCGGAAAGCGCATCCGGATTACCCGCACCAGAGCACGGCGGACCAGTGGTTCGACGAGGCGCAGTTCGAGAGTTACCGGGCGCTGGGGTACCACATCACCAAGGCGGCGCTGGCGGGGGCGGCTGCGGCGGCGCTCAGGGCGGATGGGACGCACGATGTGGCGAAGCTGTGCGCGCATTTGATGGGGACGCATGGGTTGGCGCCGGCGCCGGTGCCGGTGCCACCAGCTCCGGGCAGCCGCGACGCGTTTCGGTAACCTCGACATCACCCGCTGCGGTGACCGTATGGTGGGCACGCTGTGCCCACGCGGAAAGACGATCATTGTTGGCGTCGGATGTCGGCATGCATGACGACCATACGCTGCGTTTCGAAATGCGTCCCGCCGGCGTTTCCATTCATGGAGACGTTTCGGGGCGAATGATCACGGCCGCAGACTACGGACGAACACGTAACCGCGTGGGCACGGAGTGCCCACCCTACGGGTTACGCCTCGGGCTCCGGTGGCGCTGGCGGTTCTTCCTCGACCACCACTTCTTCGGTTTTTGGCACCAGCGCCGCCAGCTGCTCCATCAACTGCGCAAACCGTTGCTGCCCCGGCTGCAGCTGATCCACATGCGCCAGCACCTCGTGCGCCTCGGCCGCCCTCAGCTCGTCGTAGCCCTTCTCGCGCATGTACGAAATCAAGACCTGGGCCGCGTTGAACAAAATCCGCTGGTTGTTCGGCAGTTTGGTGCGCGCATTGCGCATCCACGTCACCGCCTCCCCCAGCTTGCCGGTCTTCCAGAGCAGCACGCCCTGGTTCATCAAATCCGATGCTTCCTTCTTCGACGCGCGGATCAGGGACGCGCCCTCCTCGCCCATGCGCGCCTTGTCGAAGATCGCCTGCACCTCGTCGAGCAGCACCGCGTTGTCGTGGTTGTTGCGCGCCACGTAGCACAGCAGCTCGACCGGCGCATCCTTGACGCCGACCGCAAACAACAGCGTCGCCATCTCCAGGCAGGTTGGCACGTCGGGCCGCTCGGGCCGCGAATTCAGCTGCGCTTCAAGTTCATCGCCGGCCTTGCGCGCATGGCGGTAGTCGCCGCTCTCGTGGTACACCAGCCCCTCGGTGATCTTGGCGCGCAGCGGCATGTCGGGATGCTCGGCGCCGAACTCGCGCTGCGCCGCCGCCAGCAGCACCAGCGCTTCCTTCGGATCGTTCTTCAAGCCGCAGACGCGCGCCAGGCCCAGGTAGGCATCCGGTGTCTTGCGCACCGAGTATTCGCCGATCGAGATGCACTTGCGGAAGGCCTTTTCCGCCATCGCCACGTTGCCCAGCTTCAGGCAGACCGTGCCGAGATTGCGCTGGCGCGGCACCGAGTTCGGCGACAGCCTGGTCGCACGTTCGAGGATGGTGCAGGCTTCCTCGTACTTGCCCATGTTCTGGTAGACCAGGGCCAGCTGGTCGTAGGCGTCGATGTAGTAGCGGTTTTCCGCGATCACGCCGAGGAACATCTGGCGCGCCTGTTCGAGTTCGCCGTTCACCATGCGGATCTTCGCCAGGCCCGAACGCGCCCACTGGTATTCGCGCCCGTTCAGCACGCGCTCGTAGGCTTCGCGCGCCTTTTCCGGCTCGCCGCTTTTTTCCATCAGGCGCGCCTTCATGCGCAGCAGTTCGGTCTCGTGCACGCGGCTGGCGGCGATCTGCTCGTCGCACAGGCGCGCCGCGCGCAGGTAGTCCTTTTCGGCATAGGCCTGGTCGATGGGACGGAATACCTGCTTGCGGTGCCAGGCGCGGTTCAGGCGCGTCAGCAGCACGCCTTCGGTGATCGGTTTCACCAGGTAGGCATCGGGCTGGTGCTCGGCCGCGCCCATCACGGATTCGACGCTCTTCTCGGCCGAGACCATCATCCACACGCTCGACGGCAGGAGGAAGTTGCGCACGCGTGCTTCTTCCAGCACCTGCTGGCCGTTCTTGCCGTCGCCGAGGTTGAAGTCGCACAGGACCACGTCGTAGCGCGTTTTCGCCAATAAGGCGATCGCTTCGCCGCCGCTCGCGGCCTGGTCGATGTTGCGCGCACCCAGGCTGCGCAGGCTTTCGCGCAGCAGCTGGCGCACGCCGATGAAATCGTCGACCACCAGGTAGTTCTTGCCGGCCCAGTCGATCTGCTCGGCCTTGCGTTCCGCGGGGCTGTTCATGGCAGGGTCAGGATGAAGCAGCCGCCGCCGAGCAGGCCGCCGTTTTCCAGGCGCACGGCGCCGTGCCGGCCGCGGTGGCGGTGCATGCGCGCGACTTCGCGCGCGAAGTACAGGCCCAGCCCGGCGCTGTTGGTGCGGAAGTCGACGCCACTGGACACGCCGCTCATCGCCTCGGCGCCAACATCCAATAAAGCTTGCGGATAGCCGGCGCCGTTGTCCTCGACGCGGATCTCCAGCAGATCATCCTGCTGGCGCAGCGCCAGGCGGATGCGGTCGCGCGTGTAGTTGACGGCGTTGTTGACGGCGTGCGAGACCACGCCGACGATCAGGTCTTCGTCCAGGTGCCAGATCAGGTCGGGGTCGACTTCGACGTCGAAGGCGATGCCGCGAGATTGCAGCAGTACCCGGCCCAACGCGGCCACCTGGTCCGCCAGCTCGACCATGGGAATCGCCTGCACGTCGAAGGGATACTCGGGCTGGCCGACCTGCTTGTACAGGGCCAGCAGCTGCATCAGGTTGTCGTTCAGGCGGCGCGTCTGGTACAGCATCTGCGCCATGTGCGCGAATTGCGGATCGGCGGTGGCGGTGTCGGGTGAAGCGCCGTCGAGCAGGCGCTCGAGGGTCCCCGAGAGCACGCTGATCGAGTTCTTCATGTCGTGCGCGGTCGAGGCCAGGAACAGTGCGAGCTGCTGGGAGTGTTGGGTATCGTCCATCGCCGGCGCCCTCCTTCCGGCGCTAAAAGTTGCCACAAGCCAATTATACGCATACAAGACGTCGTGTTTGTGTCTCCCGGACGCCCTTTATCCTGACGCAAGCAGGCGCGGTCAACGGGATAAGCCTTTTCGTGCCCCCGGCCACAGCAGGCATAGCGCCGCCGCCAGCAACAGCGGCCAGTTCCCGAGCACCATGAATGGCGTCTTTCCGGTCATTAGCCGCACTTGTCCAGCCAGCACGCCGGGCTCGTTTTCCGGCAGGCGCGCCTGTACCCGTCCATGGTCATCGATCAGCGCCGTTACCCCCGTATTCGATGCCTGGATGAACCAGCGCGCGTTTTCCAGCGCGCGCATCTGCGCCACCTGCAGGTGCTGCATCGGCGCGTAGGAGCCGGCGAACCAGGCGAAGTTGGTGAGGTTAAGGATCACGTCCACGTTGCTGGCCTGGCGCGCGAGCGCCGTCTCGAACAAACTCTCGAAGCAGATGGTTACCGCGACGCGCGCGCCATTGACGATCAGCGGCGGCTGTCCGGGGCGGCCAGGTGTCATGCCATTGGCCGACATGCCGAGCCGCTTGCCGATCCAGCCACTGCCGGGCGGCAGCGATTCGGAAAATGGCACCAGGTGCTGCTTGTCGTAGCGATAGGGCCGGGCGCCTGTGCCGGCGCGGCGCGGGTGCAGGGCGATGGCGCTGTTCATCAGTGTGTCCTGGGCGCCAGCGCTGCCGGGATTGTGCACGATGCTGCCGATGACGATGGTTGCACCCGTCTTGTCAGCAATATCTTCGAAGGCCAGCCTGACTTCCGGGGGCATCACCGACCATTCGAGCGGCAAGGCAGTTTCGGGCAGCACCGTCAGCTGGCCCTGGGCCGATGCGGCCATATTGCCGTAGAGGTTCACTGCACGCACGAACCCGGCGTCGGAATACTTTTCCGCCTGGTCCAGGTTGCCCTGCAACAGGCTGACGGTCAGGGTGCGTCCCGTATCCGTGCTCCAGTCGATCTGCCGCAGCAGCGCGCCGCTGGCGAGCACGAGCAGGACAGGTATTCCAGTCTCCAGCCATAAACGCAGACGCTGGTCCGCGCGCACTTGCCAGCATGCGCATGCCAGGAGCGCCGCGATCCACGCGTTCACGAAGCCCAGGCCGGCAACGCCGACGATGGGTGCGAATCCGGCCAGCGGCCCGCTGGTGTGCACATAACCCGTCGCCAGCATCGGAAAGCCGCCGAACAAGGTCCCGCGCGCCCACTCCGCCATCGCGAATACCAGCGCCATCCGGGTGGCGGTCCACAGGCGGCCACGCAAGCCTGGCCGGGCCGCCTGCCGGCAGCGGGCAAGGAGGACGGCGGCGCAAGCAGGGAACAGGCTCAGGTACACGACGAGCGCCGCCGTCAGCTGGAAGCTGAACAGCATGCCCGCGTTCGAGAAGCTGTCCAGCGCCGGCAGGATCCACCAGAATCCCGCGCCAAACCAGCCCAGTCCGAAACAGCCGCCGATGACAAAGGAGCTACGTCCTCCCCCATTCACCAGCAGCATCAAGCCGGCCACGCAATACGGTGCGAACCACCACGCCTCGGCCGGTGCGAAAGCCATGGTCAGCGCCCCCCCGAATACCAGTCCCAGGCTGCATTTCAGCAGCAGGGCCCCAGCCCGCGCCAGTCCCGGGACGCGCTTTGCCGCCATCCCGCTGGCCGGCAGGCTTGCACTCACGACAGCACCAGGGACTGGCGGTGCAGGTGCGGACGGCGCCACACAACAGCTTCGATGTGGTAATGCATGAAGGTCAGGAAGAAATTCATGAAGATGAAGAACGGAAGCTCACTGATCTGGAGCGCATACGCCAGCCCAATGGATACTGCCGGCAAGATCCAGAATGCTACCGTGCGGCCCCGCCGCGCGCGCCGGTAAAGCAGGTTATGGCCGTGCCGTGCATTGCGGTTGCTGTCGTGGTTGAAATACACCAAGTACGCGCTCAGGTCGTGGATGATGCGCGGGATCAGGAGGATAAATACCGGATAGCGCCAGACGAAAGCGGCGAGGACCGCGGCCATCATGGCCCAGTTGCTCCACACATAAACGGCGGCGCAACGGTCGACCGCGCGGCGCGCCAGGACCGCGGTCGACACCAGCAGGGGCAGCAGCAGCGCCGCCGCGCCCAGCACCACGAGCGCATGCGGATTCAGCCCGCCCAGCGAGGCGTCAGGGAGGTTGGTGTCGAGCAACAGGCCGGCGTACAAGAGCAGACCGAGCACCAGCATCGTCCATTTCCACAAGCGCATCCACCCCAGGGGCGGCTTGCGCAGCATCGTGAAGCTGAGGCCGATCTGCTGGGTCAGCACATGCGTGATCGTATAAAAGCCGAGCCAGAGCGCGAGGGCGAACGTCAACTGCCCGGGCCCGGCTACCGCTACGATCGAGATCGCGCCGAAACCCAGCAACGGCCAGCGCAGGCGGCGTCGGTAATAGCCGAGGTATTCGCGGTCGGCCATCGTGAGCAGGCCGGCGATCACGTGCGGCATGCCGAACACGATCGTCCACGCCGGCCATTCTTCGGGCGCCACCGGCAGCACCGCCTGCCGCAGGTAGCCGCCCAGTAGCAGCAGGTCGAGCAGCATCACGCCCAGGGCAAACGGCACGACCGCATACAGGGCCAGCATCCTGCGCAGGTCCAGGGTATGCATCGGCAGCGCACCGGCGGGCGCCTGCGCGTCAACTGGCGCGACCATTGCCGTGCTGCCGGATCAAGGCGTCGCTGCTGGATACGTCAGGGTGACCGGGAAGCTTGTGACGTTGCCGAACGGCGTCGTGATCGTCACGACCGTCGAACCCGTTACCTTTGCCGGGCCACCCTCCACGCATTTGCTGGCGTCGGGCGTGGCCACGATCGTGTGGCGTGTACCCTGGTCGCCGACGACAGTACCGTTGGTTACGATCGGCGCTGCCGATGGCACCGCTGCTGGCAGGATATCAAGAAGCAGGCTATTCTGGTTAGTTGCTGCCAGGGCCGTATCCTTGGGCATCGGATTCCGGAGCACGTCGCTCACGCGAATCTGCACCTGCGTGGGTACGCAGCTTGTGACCTGCAGTTTGAGCCCCTCTTCCGTGACCGGTGTGGCGTTACCGCTCACGATGCGCGCGACATTGGCGTGGCTACCGCTGAAGAACACGCGCAGTTTGCCCGTCAAAGGCACCGTCGTATTATCGCTGGTGGACACGGTTACCGTGGCCATGCCTGCCCTGCCCTGTGGCGCGCTCGCGTCGGTGAGATAACGGGGATTCTGGCTGCGCAGCGGTACGCTGCAGCTGCCATTGACGGTCGTGCAGCCGCCACGGTCGGACGTGCCGACCGCGCCGCTGTCGGTCTGGAACACCACCGGCGTGCCATCGGCAATTGGGTTGCCGAACTGATCGGCAAGCAGGAGCAGCAGATTGGTCTGGACGTTGTCGTACTGCAGGCCTTCGATGTTGTACGACTCGCTACTGAGCGAGAACGCCGCCTGGATCGGCAGTCCGGTGGTCACGGTAATGGTGTCGGAGATGGTCGACAGGCCGCCGTCGAGCGTTGCCTGGACGCGCACCGCCGTCGGCTCGGTGCCGGAATTGACACTGGTCGACACTTCGCCCGCTGCGTCGGTGACGTCGGTGGTCTTGCTGAGCGCGACCGCCTTGGTGGAAATCGTCGCGAACGTCACCTGCTGGTTCGCCAGTGGATTGCCGAACTGGTCGACGATGCGGAACTTGACCGTGGCCGATTCGCTGCGCCCACTGCCGCCCGAGCCCTTGATGACGATGGAACGATCGGCGGGGACGATGTTGGCGACATCGATGGATGCCGCATTGGGCGGACTGATCTGGAAAACGACCTTGGCGGTGGCGCCGGTGCCGACGATCGACGCGGTGACCGTGTCGGCTTGTGCGCAGCCGAGATCGCGATAGACCACCTGGGCGCGTCCGCTGATGGTGCTGACCTCGGACGCCAGCGTGGCCTTGCCGGCGCTGACGCAAGGGGATGTGAGGCTGATCGACTGGGTATCGTCGGCCAGGACTTTGCCGTTGCTGAGAACGTCGAGGATGATGACGCCGGAACCGTAGGCTTTCAACATCGATGGACTGGCCGTGGGGCTGATGACGCTCAGGCTGATATTCGGGGCACCGATGGTGAAAGCGCTCTCGGCTACCAATGCCTGGTCGCCGACGGATGCCGCGACCTTGAGCAGGCCGGCGCCGTTGGCTTGCAGCGATGCGACCGCCAGGCGCACGGTTGCCTTGCCTTCGCTGTCGGTCAGGACCGTGCCCGACGATGGCGCCATGGTCGCCAAGGACGCGTCGGCGCTGAATGCGACCAGGGCATTCGGGATCGGCTTGCCGGCCGCGTCCTTCACGACCGCGGTGGCGGTCAGGGAAGAGCCTACACTCAGAAAATTGGTCGCCGTACCCGCCCCATTAACCAGGGTCAATGCCAGGGTCGGCTTGGCGGTTGTGCCGCCATTGCCATTGCCTGAAGGAGTCGGTGTTTGCGAGTTCATTCCAGGTACGGCGCCCGGCGTATGATCGCTGCCGCCGCCACAGGCGGTCAGGACGGCGATGGTCAGCAACGACAGCGAGAGAGTGCGCAAGCTGCAAGGGAACGTTGGCAGTTTCAACATAAAGTGAGTTAATCCAGTCAATAAAATATAAAGTCAGCGGTAGTCCGCACATACAAAAATGGTGGGCGCATCAACGCAAACCAGCGAGTTCGCGTTTGAGCGCCGCGATATTGCTCAGGTGCCGGCGTTGCACGTCCGCCGCCGCCTGGCGCGCGCGGGCACGCTCCAGCAGCCGTTGCTCGCTGTCGAGCTCCTCGTTCAGGATGGCTTCCCGGCCGAGGTCACGCTTTTGCTGATCGGCCTGCGAAATCCTGGGGAAGCCGGCGGCCGCCGGCGCGCTCGCCGCCACCGCCCGCGATGGCCGCGCCGCGGCCTGTGCTGCACGCGCCGGCTCGTCCATGCGCGGCCCGTTAGGGATGTTCGAGTACACGGTAACGCCGCCAGGTTCGCGCTTGGCGAAGATGCCCCCCACGGCCGGTGCGGCGCACGCCAGGTTCAGCAGGAGCATGGCAACGAGCATTCTCATCGGCGGCCCCCGAGCGCCGGCAACAGCGGCGCCAGGCACTGGCCGACTTCGATGCCGAGCGCTGCCGCGTTGCCGCTGCCCAGCTCCAGACAAGCCCTGGCGCGGCGCGCAACCGCGACCCGGAACGGTCCGAGTTCCGGGCAGACCGCCACCACGTTGGCGTTCTCGTCGACAAACACGGCATCGATGGCAAAGCGCATGAAGGCGGTATGAATGTTGTTGCAGGGCGTGATCAGGAGGCCGCTGTCGGCAGGCAGGCCGCGCCGGCCCAGCAGGCCGACGAGCCGCTGCGAAAAGCTGCGCGCCACCTCGACGTTCAGTCCATGTAGCACGATGGTCGAAGGCGGGCGCACTAGAAATTGCTCTCGACTGCGGGTGCCGTCATGCGTACGACGGCCTGCGACTCGATAATCACGCCATTCCTGGCGGCACAGAGAATATCTGTACTCAAGGAAGGAATCATGGGGAAGATTAGCTCATAACAGTGCCGCACCTGGATCTTCAACAACAAGGCATCAGCCCGTGTCTGCTGGGATGAGGCGCCCACGGCTGTGTCGGTCAACAGACCCGTGGCCGGGATGATGCGTCCTGGTTTACCATCCGGCTTGGGAACCCCGAAGTCGGTGAACGCTTTCTTCGTCGGATTGAGGATCTTGATTTCGCTCAGCAACCCCAAATAAACATACGAATAAGCGGCGCCTTGCACCAGAACATAATTGCCGGCCGAAACATCGGTCAAGCCATTGCTGTCTACCGCGCGCAATCCTTTGGCGACGTACAATCCCGACAAGCCCTTGGCGAGCGCAACTTTCATCTGGCCCATGTCCCCGCCAGACGCGGCTCCGGCCCGCGCCGCAGCGAACGTGGCAAGGTTAACCGTGTTCTTGGCGACCATAAACAGTCCCATCTGCAGGACGGTCATGATCAGCGTGATGGCAACGAGGAAAATAACGAAGAATTCCACGGCAGCGGCGCCGTCCTGTCGGCGCGGCGACCACATCGACACGGGACGGCGCGCGCTCATTGCTGCCCCGCCGGCGTCAGGGTTGGCGCCGGGAACAGGGCCTGGTTCACGTCGCGCATCAGCGAACGCAGGGTGGCGCGATTCGCGTCGCTCACCTGCTCGCTGGCGATGGCTGGCGCAGCCGCCAGGCGGAACTCGTGCAGGTGGGTCAGCGCCAGGTTGGCTTGCGCCTTGCTCATGCCCGGGTCGATCTGCAGCGCCTTTTCGAAAGCATACTGCGCCATCCGCATTTCCCTGGCCTTCAAGCGCACCGTGCCCAGCCTGAACCATGCCTGCGCGTTGCGCGGCGTGGCGGCTACCACACGCTCATACAAGGCGATCGCCTGGGGGTAGCGGCCCTGGGCGGCTTCCTGTTCGGCCTGCGCGCTGAGCGCGACCACCTCGGCCTGCGGTAACTGGTCCGCTGCAGGCACCATGACCGGCTCCACGGTACGGCATCCACCCAGGAAGCAGCAAGCAACCAGGGCGGCGCCGATTGCGCGTCGATTCAACACCATACAACCTCGCTCACGAAAATGCAGCCATCATCTTCATCCCGATCGGGAAGCCGATGACAATGAAAGTACAAGGGAAAATACACAGGATCAGGGGACCGAGCATCTTGGTGGGCGCTTCCATCGCCAGCTTTTCGGCGCGCATGAAGCGCTCGTTGGTGCGCTGGGCCGATTGCGCCCTCAGCACGGTGCCCATGCTGGCGCCGGTCTTTTCGGCCTGGACGAGCGCACTCACCAGCGATTGCACTGGCGGCAGGTCCAGCCGGTCTTCCAGCGAACGCAGCGCGTCGATGCGGGTACGCCCCGAACGGATCTCGCGCAGCAGGCGCGCAAAGGCGCGGCGCAGCGGATTGTCGGGCGTCTTCTCGACGGCAATGGTGATGCCGACTGTCAGGTTACAACCGGATTCGATGGCGAGCGTCAGCATGTCGAGAAAATTCGGCAGGTTTTTCAGCACCTGCAGTTCGATCAGCTTCATGCGGTCACGCAGCCAGAGATCCAGGTACACGAAACCGAAAGCGGCGCCGCCAACCGGCATCATCCAGCTATCCATGTCGAGCCACAGGCCGATCCCGAACATCAACAGTCCGATGATGACCGCATACACGAGCTTGGCGCTAAACCATTGCTGTGGCGAGATCGCATAGTCGAGTTCGGCTTTACGCAGCTTGCGGATGGTTTTTTCGCGATACTCGACCGACAGATACGGGCTGACGTAAAACGAAAACAGCTCGACCAGCGCCCATACCCGGCCGATCAGCCTGGGCGGTTTGTCGGCATAGGTGCGGTCCTCGACCTGGACCGCGACGACCACGCGGTAGACAACAACCACGATCCCGACCACCGCGAGCGCGAAGACCAGGGGTAGCAAATATTCAAACATGGCGGCTCCGGTCAGACATCGATGTTAACGATCTTGCGAATGAAGATGTACCCGATGAATTCGAGCATGAAGATCACCAGCAGTACCCCGTAGCCGAGCCAGGTATTGAACAGCGGCGCCATGGCCTCGGGCTCCATGATGTTCAACACCCACATCAGGAACAGCGGCAGCAGGCCGACGATGATGCCCTGGATTTTTCCCTGTGACGTCAGCGCGCTGATCTTGTCTTCCATGGTCAGCTTGCGGGGC
>DAMABW010000008.1:0-30922 GCA_031999925.1 Massilia sp.
GTGGCCTACCGCCAGGCGCTGGTGAATGGCGAACCGGGGCTTCTGCGCTATGTCGATGGCCGGATCGAGTCGGCCCAGTCCTTCATCGTCGATGCCGGGCGCATCGTGGCCGCGTTCGTGATCCGCAATCCGGACAAGCTGGCGGGAGCGCCACAAACGATTTGACGGGTGGCTGTCACAAACGGCAGCGCCGGGCCGTCTGGATGGCATGGAGCGCGCACGGTGCGCCTCCCTCTCCTGAAAGGACCCACATCATGGCACACGCAGCACGCATCGACTTCTACAAACTGGCCCATCCGAACCTGCAGGCGATGATCGCACTGTCGACCAGCGTGAAGAAGAGCTCCCTCGGCCCGCGCCTGGTGGAACTGGTCAACTTGCGGGTCTCGCAGATCAACGGCTGCGGGGTCTGCATCGACATGCACTGGCGCGACCTCGTCAAGCAGGAAGCCGATCCGCGCCATTTGAACGCGATCGCCGGCTGGCGCGAGGCGCCCTTCTTCAGCGCGCGCGAACGGGCGGCGCTGCGTTGGGCGGAAGCGGTGAATGCGATTCCGGGGTCGACACCGACGGACGAGGATTTTGCGGAACTGCGTGCGCAGTTCAGCGATAACGAGATCGCGGAACTGGGGTATGCGATCGCGGTGATCCGGGGTTGGAATATGCTGAATGTCAGTTTGCGCAATCCGATTCCCGAAGTACCGGCACCGGGGTTTTAAGGGTGTAGGGTGGACGGCAAAGCCGTCCACTACAAAAAAAGGGACCGGAGCCTCGGCTCCGATCCCTTTTTTTTGCTTACCAACTTAATCGTTTAAACGATTAGTCGGCTTGCTTGCGCAGGAAGGCCGGAATGTCGTAGGTCTCGACACCGTTGCGCTGCATTGCCTGCACCTGTTCCGATGCCTGCTCGCGGCGCCACACGGCCGGCTGCTTCATGCCGTCGCCGGCGCCGACGTTCGTCTGGCCCATGGTCATGCCGCCCGGCAGGCCGCCGGTCGCGCCCATCATCGGGGCGTTGTAGGTGCCGGTGCGCAGCACTTGCTGCGGCTGCTGGACCAGTTGCATCTTCTTGTTCTTGCCCAGACCGGTGGCAACCACGGTCACGCGGATCTCGTCGCCCATCGCGTCGTCGTAGGCGATGCCTTGCGCGATCGATGCGTCGGGAGCGGCAAAGGCACGCACGGCGGCCATGACTTCCTTGATCTCCTTGCCTTTCAGGCCGCGCGACGCGGTGACGTTCACCAGCACGCCCTTGGCGCCGGACAGGTCGATACCGTCCAGCAGCGGCGAAGCGACGGCCTGTTCGGCGGCGATGCGCGCACGGTCCACGCCGGCGGCGGTGGCGGTGCCCATCATGGCCTTGCCCTGCTCGCTCATGATGGTCTTCACGTCGTTGAAGTCGACGTTGATGTGACCCGGCACGTTGATGATCTCGGCGATACCGGCCACGGCGTTGTTCAGGACGTCGTCGGCATGCTTCATCCAGTCGAGCATCGATTCGTCTTCGTAGATCTCTTCCAGTTTTTCGTTCAGGATGATGATCAGCGAGTCGACATGCTTCGACAGCTCTTCGAGGCCGTTTTCGGCGATGTCCATGCACTTCTGGCCTTCGTACGAGAACGGCTTGGAGACCACGGCAACCGTCAGGGCGCCCATGGTCTTGGCCACTTCGGCCACGATCGGTGCGGCGCCGGTGCCGGTGCCGCCGCCCATGCCGGCGGCGATGAAGACCATGTGCGCGCCGCGCAGCGAATCCTCGATGCGCGAGCGGGTCTGCTCGGCCAGCTGGCGGCCGATTTCCGGACGCATGCCGGCGCCCAGGCCGGACTCGCCGATCTGGATGATGTTGTTCGCGCTCGATGCCGCAAGTGCCTGGGCATCGGTATTCGCGGCGATGAACTCGACGCCCGAGACGCCTTTGTTGATCATGTGCTGCACAGCGTTACCACCTGCACCACCCACGCCGACGACCTTGATCACCGTTCCCAGTGCTGCGTTATCGACCATATCGAACTCCATGATGTGACTCCTCATCTTCAAATTGCAGCACCCAAGCGCCAAACCTCACAAGGTTATCAGGACTGGCTCATGGATACTGCTATGTATTGTAAAAATATGTGTGTTTGTATCGAATCAAAGACGCTTATTGCCGACGTCGGTTGCTGCTTAGAAATTCATTTAGAAATTACCCAAGAACCATTCCTTCATGCGTTGCCAAACCGCCTTCACCGAACCATCCTGGCGCGTCACGATATGGCCTCGCAGGTACTGCTTTTTCGCTTCCAATAACAATCCCAACACCGTCGCGTAGCGCGGGCTGCGCACCACGTCGGCCAGCTGGCCGCGGTAGTCCGGCGTACCGAGACGGGTCGGCTTCAGGAACATGTCCTCAGCCATCTCGATCATCCCCGGCATCATCGCGGTGCCGCCGGTGAGTACGATGCCCGACGAGAGCACGCCCTCGTAGCCGGATTCGCGCACCACCTGGTGCACCATCGCGAACAGTTCTTCCACGCGCGGCTCGATCACCGCGGCCAGCGCCTGGCGCGAGAGCGCGCGCGGGCCGCGGTCGCCCAGGCCCGGCACTTCCAGGGTCTCGCCCGGATCGGCCAGCACCTGCTTGGCCACGCCGTAGCGCAGCTTGATTTCTTCCGCCTCGCCGGTCGGCGTGCGCAGCGCCATCGCGATGTCGCTGGTGATCTGGTCGCCGGCGATCGGGATCACGGCCGTGTGGCGGATCGCGCCGTCGCTGAACACCGCGATGTCGGTGGTGCCGCCGCCGATGTCGATCAGGACCACGCCGAGTTCCTTCTCGTCGACGGTGAGCACGGCGTCGGCCGAGGCCATCGGCTGCAGGATCAGGTCCGACACTTCCAGGCCGCAGCGGCGCACGCACTTGACGATGTTCTGCACCGCGGACACCGCGCCGGTGACGATGTGCACGCGCACTTCCAGGCGGATGCCGCTCATGCCGATCGGCTCGCGCACGTCTTCCTGGTTGTCGACGATGAACTCCTGCGGCACCGTGTGCAGCAGTTGCTGGTCGGTCGGGATGTTGACGGCCTTGGCGGTCTCGATCACGCGCGCGACGTCGGTGGCGGTAACTTCCTTGTCCTTGATCGCCACCATGCCGCTCGAGTTGAACGAACGGATATGGCTGCCCGCGATGCCGGCGTAGACATTGCGGATCTTGCAGTCGGCCATCAGCTCGGCTTCTTCGAGCGCGCGCTGGATCGACTCGACGGTGGCCTCGATGTTCACGACGACGCCCTTCTTCAATCCCCTCGACTCGTGCTGACCGAGGCCGATGACCTCGTGGCGTCCGTCGGACATCACCTCGGCCACGACGGCCACCACCTTCGAGGTGCCGATGTCGAGGCCGACGATCAGGTTTTTCGCGTCTTTTGTCATTGCTCGCCTGCTTTAGATATGCTTGGTTGTTTTGTTGGTTGTCTTTTTCTTCACCGTCGGCTTCACCGGCTTCGTCGCATCCGCAGGCACGGTAAGTGCCGCCGACGACAAGGCCAGGCCGTTCGGGTAACGCATGTCGATCGTGTCGATCCGGCCTTCCTGCAGCCGGGCGACCAGCTGCGGATAGACCCCGACCAGGCGCGCCACGCGCCCCTTGACGGTATTCTTGTCCTGCTCGCGGCCGAGCTCCACGCTCATGCCGTTGTCCAGCTTCACAGTCCAGGCGTAGCGCGAGGACAGCGCCAGTTCCTGCGGCACCAGCTTCACCGGCGCGAACCAGGCGCGCAGTTCGGCGAAGCGTGCCAGCACTTCCTTCTCGCTGCCGGCCGGTCCCGTGAACGCCGGCAGCTCGTGGTCGTCGTCGGCCTCGGCCAGGTTGGCGGTGAAGACATCGCCTTTCACCGACAGCAGGCGGCCTTCGCCCCAGGTGCCGAGCGCCTCGTGTTCCTCGACCTCGACGATCAGCTGGTTCGGCCACTCGCGCCGCACCGTTGCACGCCGCACCCAGGGCACGGCTTCGAAGGTCGTGCGTACCTGGTCCAGGTCCGTCGTGAAGAAATTCCCGCGGATCTTGCCCAATACGCTGTTGCGTACCGTGAGTTCGTTCACGTGGCGCAGGCCGATGCCGTACAGGCTCTCGACCTTCACTGCGCGCAGCGTGAACATCGGCCGCTGCGACAGCCACCACACGCCGGACGCCAGGCCGGCGAGCAGCGTCGCCGCCAGCAGCGTGCTGGCGGTGGCGTTCAGGGCGCGTACGTCATGCCACATCTTCTTAGCCTTGTGCCTTCACCATCTTGCAGCGCGCCGAACGCAGGATCTCGACGCACAGGTCTTCGTAGTTGATGCCCACCGCGCGCGCCGCCATCGGCACCAGCGAGTGTCCGGTCATGCCCGGCGACGTATTCACCTCCAGCAGGAACGGACGCATGTCGCTCTCGCGCACCAGCACGTCGACCCGGCCCCAGCCTTCGCAGCCGAGGGCACGATAGGCGTTGACGGCATGCTTCTGGATTTCCTCGGTCAGTTCAGCCGGCAAATCGGCCGGGCAGTGGTACTGGGTGTCGTCGGTGAAGTACTTGTTCTGGTAATCGTAGTTGCCGGCCGGGGCCACGATCTCGACGATCGGCAGCGCACGCGCATCCTTGCCCGAGCCGAGCACGGCGACCGTGAACTCGCGGCCGGTGACGAATTCCTCGGCCAGGATCACCTCGTCGAAGCCGGCGGCCAGCGCGACAGCCGCTTCGAACTCTTCCGCCTTTTCCACTTTCGTGATGCCGATGGTCGAGCCTTCCAGTGGCGGCTTGACGATCAGGGGCAGGCCGAGTTCGGCCACCACCTTGTCCAGGTCGTCGCCCGGCGTCACGCTCGCGTAGCGCGGAGTCGGGATGCCTTTCGACAGCCAGATGATCTTGGTGGTGATCTTGTCCATACCGACCGACGAGGCCATGACGCCGCTGCCGGTGTAGGGAATGCCGAGCTGCTCGAGGGCGCCCTGCAGGCTGCCGTCTTCGCCGTAGCGGCCGTGCAGCGCGATGAAGACGCAGTCGAATTGCTCGGCCGCGAGTTCGGCCAGCGAACGCTCGGCCGGGTCGAAGGCGTGGGCGTCGATGCCGCGGCTTTTCAGAGCCTGCAGCACGCCGGTGCCGGACATGATGGAGACGTCGCGCTCGGCCGAGCGGCCGCCGAACAGGACGCCGACCTTGCCGAAATTGGTGAGGATAGGAGCGCTCACGATACAGCCTTTGGAGAAGAAGTTGGTTGCTCAGTTAATTTGCCGGGAATACCGCTGATCGAGCCCGCGCCCATGGTCAGCACGACGTCGCCGTCGCGTGCGATCTGGCGGATCGCGTCGGGCATCTCGGTGATCGTTTCCACGAAAATCGGTTCGGTCTTGCCGCCGGCGCGCAGCGCGCGCGCCAGGGCGCGGCCATCGGCGGCCACGATCGGCGCCTCGCCGGCCGGATACACTTCGGCCAGCAGCAGCACGTCGGGCGTCGCCAGGACTTTCACGAAATCCTCGAACAAATCGCGCGTGCGGCTGTAGCGGTGCGGCTGGAAGGCCAGCACCAGGCGCCGGCCCGGGTAGGCGGCGCGCGCGGCGGCCAGCGTGACCTCGGTTTCCACCGGGTGGTGGCCGAAATCGTCGACCAGGGTAAAGCTGCCGCCACCCGCCAAAGCCACTTCGCCGTAGCGGGTGAAGCGGCGGCCGACACCACGGAATTCCAGCAGGCCTTGCGCGGTGGCGTCGTCGTCGATGCCGATCTCGCGCGCAATGGCGATTGCCGAGCAGGCGTTCAGCACGTTGTGCATGCCCGGCTGGTTCAGCACGAACTTGGTGTCCGGGTAGCCTTCCTGGCGCACGGTGAAGTGCATGTGCACGCCGTCCGCGTAGGCGTCCAGCGCGCGCACTTGCGCGTCTTCGGCGAAGCCATAGGTGGTCACCGGTTTCGTTACCTGCGGCAGGATGGCGCGCACGTGGCGGTCGTCGATGCACAGCATGGCGCGGCCATAGAATGGCAGGCGGTGGGTGAAGTTGACGAAGGCACCCTTCAGTTTCTCGAAGTCGTGCTCGTAGGTTTCCATATGGTCGGCGTCGATGTTGGTGATCACCTCGATCATCGGCGACAGGTTCAGGAAGGACGCATCCGATTCGTCGGCCTCGGCCACGATGTAGTCGCCGGTGCCCAGCTTGGCGTTCGCGCCGGCCGCGGTCAGGCGCCCGCCGATGACAAAGGTCGGGTCCAGGCCGCCCTGGGCCAGCACGGATGCGACCAGGCTGGTGGTGGTGGTCTTGCCATGGGTGCCGGCAATCGCGATGCCGCGCTTCAGGCGCATCAGTTCGCCCAGCATGATGGCGCGCGGCACCACCGGGATCTGCGCGGCGCGTGCGGCCATCACTTCCGGGTTGGCTTCGTTCACGGCGGTCGAGGTCACGACCGCGTCGGCGCCCAGCATATTCTCGGCGGCGTGGCCCAGGTAGACGCGTGCGCCCAGGTCCTTCAGGCGCTGGGCGGCCGGGTTGTTCGACAGGTCCGAGCCCGACACCTTGTAGCCGAGGTTGAGCAGCACCTCGGCGATGCCGCTCATGCCGCTGCCGCCGATGCCTACGAAGTGGATGTGCTTGATCTTGTGCTTCATTATTTCTTATTGTTGGCGAGTTGTTCGAGTACGTTTGCGATGGCTTCGTTGGCGTCGCGCTTGCCGACCAGCTGCGCCGCCTCGGCCATCGCCAGGCATTGCGCGCGCGTGGTGTTCATCAGGAGCTGGGCCACGCGCTCGGCGGACAATTCGCCTTGCGGCAGGTGGATCGCCGCCTGTTGCTTCTCCATCCACACCGCGTTGTCGCGCTGGTGGCTGGTGGTCGATGCCACGAAGGGCACCAGCACGCTGGCCACGCCGGCGGCCGTCAGTTCCGACACGGTGATCGCACCGGCGCGGCAGATCACCAGGTCCGCTTCGGCATAGGCGGCGGCCATGTCGTCGATGAAGTCGACCACATTCGCCTGCACTTCCGCTGCCGCATAGGCCGCGCGCAAGGCGTCGATGTTCTTCTTGCCCGACTGGTGGGTGACGATCGGGCGCACGTTGGCGTCGATGCGCGCCAGCGCGGCCGGTACGCTGTCGTTCAATACTTTCGCGCCGAGGCTGCCGCCGACCACCAGCACGCGCAGCGGGCCGGTACGGCCGGCAAAGCGCTCGGCGGGCGCCGGCAAATCCAGGATGGCCTGGCGCACCGGGTTGCCGGTGACGACCGCCTTGCCGGCGGCATTGCCGAAGTCGGCCGGGAAGCCGAACAGCACGCGGCTGGCCAGTGGCGTCAGGGTCTTGTTCGACAACAGCAGCGCAGCGTCGGCGTTCACCAGTGCCAGCGGAATGCCGCGCGTGCGCGCCATCATCCCGCCCGGCACGGTCACGTAGCCGCCCATGCCCAGCACCACGTCGGGCTTGCGCTGACCCAGCACGCGCAGGCAGGTGGCGAAGCTGGCCGCCATCTTGAAGGCGCCCTTCACGGTATGGCCAAGGCCCTTGCCGCGCAGGCCGGCGAAGTCGATGCTGTCCATCGCGATGCCCTGCTTCGGCACGAATTCGTTTTCCATGCCGTGGGCGGTGCCCAGCCAGGTGACGCTCCAACCGCGCTCGCGCATGGTCTGGGCGATCGCCACGCCGGGGAAGATGTGGCCACCGGTGCCGGCGGCCATGATCATGAGTTTTTTCATATGCGTCCTCCCCGCATCAGGACGCGGTTCTCGTAGTCGATGCGCAGCAGGATCGCGAGACCAACGCAGTTGATCATGATGCCGGTGCCGCCATAGCTCATCAACGGCAGGGTCAGGCCCTTGGTCGGCAGCAGGCCCAGGTTCACGCCCATGTTGATGAAGGTCTGCACGCCGAGCCAGATGCCGATGCCCTTCGCGGCAAGACCCGCGAAGAACTGGTCCAGCGCGATGGCCTGGCGGCCGATGTCGAAGGCGCGCTTGACCAGGAAGTAGAACAGCGCCAGCACCACCAGCACGCCGGCCAGGCCCAGCTCTTCGCCGATCACGGCCATGATGAAGTCGGTATGCGCTTCCGGCAGGTAGTGCAGCTTCTCGACGCTGTTGCCCAGGCCCACGCCGGACAACTCGCCGCGGCCAAAGGCGATCAGCGAGTGCGTCAACTGGTAAGCCTTATCCAGCGCATTGTCTTCCTGCCAGGGGTCGAGGTAGGCGAACATGCGCGCGCGGCGGAACGGCGACAGCGCGATGATCGACGAGAACACCACCACCAGGATGGCGCCGATGCCGCCGAACCAGATCATGTTGAAGCCGCCCAGGAACAGGATGCCCATGGCGATGCAGACGATGACACCGAATGCGCCCAGGTCGGGTTCGAGCAGCAGCAGCATGCCGACCACGCCGACGGCAAAGGCCATCGGCATGAAGCCCTTGGTCAGCTTGTGCATGAACTGCTGCTTGCGCACCGTGAAGTCGGCGGCGTACAGCACCACGACGATCTTCATGATTTCGGATGGCTGTACCTGGAACAGTTTGAGCGAAAGCCAGCGCCGCGCGCCGTTCACCGACACGCCGACGCCCGGGACCAGCACCAGCATCAGCATGAAGAGCGTGACCACGAACATCAGCGGCGCCAGCTTCTGCCACACCGCCACCGGAATGCGGAAGGCAAAGTAGGCGGCGATCACCGACACCGTGATAAAGGCGGCCTGGCGGAACAGGAAGTATTCGTGCTTGCCCTGCAGGTAAGAGAACTTGGGCGAATCCGGCAGCGCGATCGAGGCCGAATACACCATCACCATCCCGAACAGCATCAGGATCAGCACCACCCAGACCAGCGGCTGGTCGTAGCTCATCATCTTCGACGGACGTGCGCGTTCGGCGATGGCCGCCTCGCCCTTCGGCGCCGAAAACTTGAATGGGATCTGGAAAGCCATCAGAGCTCGACTCCCTTATCGAGAGCCACGTCGCGCACGGTGTCGACGAACACCTGGGCGCGGTGCGCGTAATTGGTGAACATGTCGAGGCTGGCGCATGCCGGCGACAGCAGCACGCAGTCGCCCGCGCGCGCCAGGCCCGCCGCGCGGCGCGTCGCCTGCGGCAGGTCGTTCATGTCGAAGCACGGCACGCCCGACGGTTCGATGGCGGCTTTCACGGCCGCAGCATCCTTGCCGATCAGGAGCACGGCGCGCACGTAGCGCGACACCGGCTCGGCCAGCGGACCGAAATCCTGGCCCTTGCCGTCGCCGCCCGCGATCAGCACGATCTGCTGTTCCTGGCCGGCGAAGGCTTTACCGAGGCCCTGCAGTGCGGCCACGGTGGCGCCGACGTTCGTGCCCTTGCTGTCGTCGTAGAAGTCGACGCCTTCGATGTGGGCGACCAGTTCCACGCGGTGCGGCTCGCCCGCGTATTCGCGCAGGCCGTGCAGCAGCGGCGCCAGCGGCAGGCCGGCGGCGCGGCACAGGGCCAGCGCTGCCAGCGCGTTCGAGGCGTTGTGCAGGCCGCGGATCTTCAGAGCGTCGGCCGGCATCAGGCGATTCACGCTGATCTCGACGGGTTCAGGGACTTCGCCTTTCTTAAGCTTTTTCTCGCTTGCCTCGCCGGCAACGGCGGTCGCCAGCCACAGCACGCCGCGCTCGTTGACCAGGCCCATGGCGTTCGGCGCATCCGGTTCGCCGGTGCCAAACGTGACTTGCGCAGCACCCGGTGCGCCCATGCCCATCACGGTCGCATCGTCGCGATTCAGGACGCGGATGGTGTCCGCACCGAAGATGCGCGCTTTGTCTGCAGCATACGCCGCCATGTCGCCATGCCAGTCGAGGTGGTCCTGGGTGATGTTCAGGACCGTGGCGGCATCGGCGTTCAGGCTGAAGGTGGTGTGCAGCTGGAAGCTGGACAGTTCCAGCACCCAGGCCTGCGGCAGTTTGTCTTCTTGCAGCGCTTCGCGCAGCACGTCCAGCGCGGCCGGGCTGATGTTGCCGGCCACGCGGGTATCGAAGCCGGCGCGGCGGCACAGCAGACCGGTCAGGCTGGTGACGGTGGTCTTGCCGTTGGTGCCGGTAATCGCGATGACTTTCGGGCTGTAGCCCTGCGCTTCCTTCAGCGCAGCCAGCGCCTGGGCGAAGAGTTCGATCTCGCCCCACAGCGGAATGTCCTGCGCTTGCGCTGCCGGCGTCATCTCAGCCAGTTCGCGGTTCGGCGCCAGGCCCGGGCTGATGGCCACAAAAGCAACGCCTTCCAGCAGTTCGGCGCCAAACTCGCCGGCCACGAACTCGGCTTCCGGCACGGCTTCGCGCAATGCAGGCAGGCGTGCCGGCTCGGCGCGCGTGTCGGCCACGCGCACGCGCGCACCGCAACGGGCCAGCCATTGCGCCATCGCGAGCCCGGATTCGCCGAGCCCCAGTACCAGTGCGAGTTTGCCGTTGTAGTTCATGGATCAGCGCAGTTTCAGGGTGGAGAGACCGATGAGGACCAGGATCATCGTCACGATCCAGAAGCGGACCACGACCTTGGTCTCCTTCCAGCCTTTTTGTTCGAAATGGTGGTGCAGCGGCGCCATCAGGAACACGCGGCGGCCGGCGCCATAGCGCTTCTTGGTGAACTTGAACCAGCTCACCTGGATGATCACCGACAGGGTCTCGGCCACGAACACGCCGCCCATGATGAACAGCACGATTTCCTGGCGCACGATGACGGCGATGGTGCCGAGCGCGCCGCCCAGCGCCAATGCGCCGACGTCGCCCATGAACATCTGCGCCGGGTGCGCGTTATACCAGAGGAAGGCCAGGCCCGCGCCCGCCATCGCGCCGCAGAAGATCAGCAGTTCGCCGGCGCCTTCGATGTGCGGGATGAACAGGTACTTCGAATAGGTGACGTTGCCGGTCAGGTAGGCGATCAGGCCCAGGGCGCCGCCCACCATCACGGTCGGCATGATGGCCAGGCCATCGAGACCGTCGGTGAAGTTCACCGCGTTCGAGGTGCCGACGATCACGCAATAGGTCAGCGCGATGAAGCCCCAGACGCCCAGCGGATAGCTGATGGTCTTGAAGAAGGGGACGATCAAATCGGCCTTCGGCGGCAGGTCCATCGAGAAGCCCGATTGCACCCAGGCCCAGAACAATTGGCCGACTTCCCACGGATTGCTGGCCGAGACCGAGAACGCCAGGTAGAGCGAAGCGGCGATGCCGATCAGCGACATCCAGAAGTATTTTTCGCCGGAGCGCATGCCTTCCGGGTCCTGGTACACCACCTTGCGGTAGTCGTCGACCCAGCCGACGGCGCCGAAGCCGAGCGTCACCACCAGCACCGGCCAGATCAGGCGGTTCGACAGGTCGCACCAGAGCAGCGTGGACACCGCGATCGAAATCAGGATCAGCACGCCGCCCATGGTCGGGGTGCCGTGTTTCTTCAGGTGGGTCTGCGGACCTTGGGTGCGCACCGCCTGGCCGACCTTCAGTTCGGTCAGCTTGCGGATCACGGCCGGGCCGGTGAACAGGCCGAGCGCGATCGCGGTGATCGCGGCGGACACCGCACGGAAGGTGATGAAGTTAAAGATGCGCATCGGACCGATATAGTCCTGCAGGTATTGTGCAAGCCAGAGAAGCATAGTGTTAGTGGGCGTCCTTGCCAGTGTTTGTTGAACCAATCAGGTGATTGACCACGCGTTCCATCTTCATGAAGCGCGAGCCCTTCACCAACACAGTTGCATCAGAATTGCCGCCCAGTTGCTGTTCCAGTGCTGCCAATAATGCGTCGAACTGCTCGAAATACTCGGCGCCCGTCACCGCCAGGTGGCGCGACAGATCGCCCGTTGCCAGCACGTGCTCGATGCCGCGTGCCTGCGCATATGCGCCAATCTCTTCGGTGAATTCCCTGCCCTGGGCGCCGACTTCGCCCATGTCGCCGATCACCAGGAAACGCGGCGCCGGATAAGCGGCCAGCACGTCGATCGCGGCGCGCATCGAATCCGGATTGGCGTTGTAGGTGTCGTCGATGACCAGCGCGCCGTTGGCGGCCTGCTTGCGCTGCAGGCGTCCGCCGACCGGCGCAAAGGCTTCCAGGCCGCGCACGATGACCTCGCCCTCGATGCCGGCCGCGAGCGCGCAGGCAAAAGCGGCAAGCGCATTGCGCACATTGTGTTCGCCCGCGGCCGCCAGTGTTACGGCGAATGCGCCGGCGGGGGTGATGATTTTCAAATTGTTACCGAAGCCGCTGGCGGTGTAGGTGGCGCGCACGTCGCAGGCTTCGTCCAGGCCGAAGCTCAGGCTGCGGCAGTGCGCGGCCAGTCCTTGCCACACCGGCGTATAGGTGTCGTCGCCCGGATAGACGGCGACGCCGTCGCTCGGCAGCGCGGTGAAGACGGAGCCGTTTTCCAGCGCCACCGCTTCCACGGTGTGCATGAATTCCTGGTGCTCGCGCTGGGCGTTGTTGACCAGGGCGACCGTGGGCTGGGCGATGGCGGACAGGCGGGCGATCTCGCCCGGGTGGTTCATGCCGAGTTCGACCACGGCGGCGCGGTGCGACGCTTCCAGGCGCATCAGAGTCAGCGGCACGCCGATCTCGTTGTTCAGGTTGCCCTGCGTGGCCAGGCGTTCGTTTTCGCCGAACGCCGCAGCCAGGATAGCGGAAATCATTTCCTTGACCGTGGTCTTGCCGTTGCTGCCGGTGACGCCGATCAGCGGAATCGCGTATGCGCGACGCCAGGCGTTGGCGATCTGGCCCAGGGCCGTCAGCGTGTTCGGCACTACGATTGCCGGCAGGGTCCAGCCTTCCGGCAGGCGCTCGGCCACGACGCCGGCCACGCCGCGCGCGGCGACCTGCTCCAGGAAGTCGTGGGCATCGAAGGTGTCGCCGCGCAGTGCGACGAACAGCGCGCCGGCGGGTGCCGTACGGCTGTCGGTCGAGACGACATCGAACACGGCATCCGCCGTCAGGCGGCTGCCAGTGATCGATGCGCTTATTTGTGCGAGCGAACCGCGCATGCTTAGTGAGTCCTCATCATGGTGAGCCGCGCGGTCAGGGCCAGCGCGGCGTGGTCTGCGTCGGAGAACGGCAGTTTCTTGCCCTTGATCTCCTGGTAAGGTTCGTGGCCCTTCCCGGCCAGCAGGATCACGTCCTGCTTGTTGGCGTGCTTGACGGCCGACAGGATGGCGGCGGCGCGGTCTTCGATGGCCTGGTGGCGCGCGCCTGGCTCCATGCCGGCCACGATCTGGGCGATGATGGCGCCTGGCTCTTCGCTGCGCGGATTGTCGCTGGTGACGATGACGCCGTCGGCCATCTGGGCGATGGCCCCCATCTGCGGGCGCTTGCCCGGATCGCGGTCGCCGCCGCAGCCGAACACGCACCACAGCGCGCCGCCCCGTTCCGTGGCGACCTGGCGCAGCGCGCCCAGGGTCTTTTCCAGCGCATCCGGCGTGTGCGCGTAATCGATCACGACCAGCGGCGCATCCTGGCCGCCGACCTGCTGCATGCGGCCCGGCGCCGGGCGCAGCGACTCGATGGCCTCGACCGCGCGCTTCAGCTCCACGCCTTTCGCCAGCAACGCGCCCAGCACGGCCAGGGCATTGCTGATGTTGAAGTGGCCGACCAACTGGGTTTTCACGGGCAGGCTCACGCCTTGCGCGTCGAGCTGGAATTCGGCGCCGGCAGGACGCGCGCGCTTGTTGGTCGCGCGCAGGATGCTCACGCCATCGATGGCCGGTTGTTCGGTTTCATCCTTGAGGGTGTAGCCGGTGACGGCCAGGCCGGGATTGGTGGCGCGCAGCTTGCCAACCAGGCGCTGGCCGGCCGGGTCGTCGAGGTTCACCACCGCATTCTGCAGCTCGGGCCAGGCGAACAGCTTGGCCTTGGCCGCCTCGTAGGTCTCCATGTCGCCGTGGTAGTCGAGGTGGTCGCGCGTCAGGTTGGTGAAGATCGCGACGTCGAAGTGCATGCCGGCGGTGCGGCCCTGCTCCAGGCCGATCGACGAGACTTCGATCGCCAGCGAACGCGCACCCGCTTCGCGCACCCTGGCCAGGCGGCTGGCCAGCAGCACGGCGTCGGGCGTGGTGTAGCCGGTGACCTGGAACTCCGGCTCGGCCGCGCCCTTGTACATAGCCACGCCGAGCGTGCCGATGACGGCGGCGGTGTCGCCCAGCTTGGCGAATGCCTGGCCGAGCCAGACCGCGCACGAGGTCTTGCCGTTGGTGCCGGTGACGCCGACGGTGAACATGTCGATGTCGGGCCGGCCGAAGACGGCGTGGGCGATGGTGCCGGCCTGCGGTTTCAGGTCGGGCACGGCCAGGTGCGGCACGTTCAGGGCGTCGTTCCAGGCGTAGCCGTTCGGGTCGTAGACCACGGCGACGGCGCCGGCCTCGATGGCGGCGCGGATGTAGTCGCGGCCGTCGCCGGCGTCGCCCGGATAGGCGAAGAAGACGTCGCCCGGCACCACCTGGCGCGAGTCGGAAACGAGTTTGCCGCCCGGTGCGGCGGCAACGATCCACTGGCAGATTTCGCGATGGGTCATCACATGCTCTCCTCTTCCGGCTCGTCCGGGATGATGATGTCGGTTACCGACGAGTCGGGCGGCACGTTGGCGGCGCGCAGCGCGTTTGCCGCGAGGTCGGCGGCAGTCGGCGCCGCGACGCTGCCGCCGGTGCGCAGTGCGCCGCGCGGGTTGTCGACCATGACCGCGATGATGAAGCGCGGCTTCGACATCGGCGCGATGCCGACGAAGTAACCGATGTTGTCGGTGCGCGAGTAGTGGCCGTTGACGATCTTCTCGGCGGTACCGGTCTTGCCGCCCACGCGGTAGCCCGGCACCTGCGCCTTCGAGGCCGTGCCTTCCGGGCCGACCACGGATTCGAGCATGGTGCGCACCTGGGCCGCGGTCTGCGGCGAGATGACTTGCTGGCCGACCGGCTTTTCGTTCACCTTCACGAACGACAGCGGGATGATGTCGCCGTTACGGGCGAAGATCATGTACGAGCGCGCCATCTGCAGCAGCGACACCGACAGGCCGTGGCCGAAGGCCATGTTCGCGTATTCGATCGGACGCCACGATTTCCATGGACGCACGCGGCCGGCGGTCGGGCCGGGGAAGCCGAAGCGCGGCGCCTGGCCGTAGCCGAGCTTGGTGTACATCTCCCACATTTCCTGCGGCGGGATCAGCTGCGAGATCTTCACCACGCCGATGTTCGAGGACTTCTGGATGATGCCGCCCACGGTGCGCACGCCGTAGTTGTGGGTGTCGCGGATGGTCTTGCCCGTCACGACCATGCGGCCCGGCGAGGTGTCGAACACGGTGTTCGGGGTGATGCGCTTGGTTTCCAGGCCGAGCGCCACGGTCACCGGCTTGATCGTCGAGCCGGGCTCGAAGGTGTCGGTGATGACGCGGTTGCGCAGCTGGGCGCCGGTCAGGTGGCGGCGGTCGTTTGGGTTGTAGCTCGGGTAGTTGGCCATGGCCAGCACTTCGCCGGTCTGCACATCCAGCACCACGGCGCCGCCGGCCTGGGCGTTGAACTTCTCGACCGCGTTCTTCACGCTGTTGAAGGCGATGTACTGGAGTTTGCTGTCGACCGACAGCACCAGGTCCTTGCCGTCGTGCGGCTCGCGCGACAGGCCCAGGTCTTCGACGATGCGGCCCAGGCGGTCCTTGATCACGCGGCGGCTGCCGGTGGTGCCGACCAGCGACTTCTGCTGCGCCAGCTCCATGCCTTCCTGGCCCACGTCCTCGACGTTGGTGAAGCCGACCACGTGGGTCATGACCTCGCCCTGCGGGTAGTAGCGCTTGTATTCCTTGCGGGTGTCGATGCCGCTGATCTTGAGCTTCTCGATCTGGGCGACGACGTCCATCTCGACCTGGCGCTTCAGGTAGACGAAGGTGCGGTCGGAATCGAGCTTCTTGCGCAGTTCCGCTTCCGGCATCTCCAGCAGACGCGCGAGCGCGCTGATCTTTTCCGGCGGCGACTGCAGCACGTCTTCCGGGATCGCCCACACGGCCTTCACCGGCAGCGAGGAAGCCAGCACTTCGCCGTTGCGGTCCATGATCTTGCCGCGCGTGGCCGGCAGTTCCAGCGTGCGCTCGTAGCGGCTCTTGCCCTGCTTTTGCAGGAACTGGGTCGACATGCCCTGCAGCCAGAGCGCGCGGATGCCCAGCGCGGCAAAGGCGGCGAACAGCACGAACAGCATCACGCGCGAGCGCCAGTCGGGCAGGCGCACGGCCAGCACCGGGCTCTTCGAGAAAGCCATGCCTTTCGAGGCGGCCACGCGGCCGGTGGTGAAGGGCTTGTCGCGCTTCATTGCGCGCCCTCCGTCAGGTATTGGGTACGGGCCGGGGTCAGCGGAGCCATGTTGAGTTCGGTGCGCGCGATCTGTTCGATGCGCTCGTTCTTGCCAAGGGTGGACTGGTCGAGCTGGAGCTGCGACCAGTCGATGTCGAGCTGGCGCGACTGCTGCTGCAGGCGTTCGAGCTCGATGAACAGGTGGCGCGCCTCGTAGCGCGCGTTAACGAGGGTCAGGCCGCAGGCGATCAAACCGGTGGCCAGCACGACGTTGAGCTTGTTGCTCATCGGGCGTTACCCTTCGCTGTATCTTGCAGGCGCTCGGCCACGCGCAGCACCGCCGAACGGGCGCGCGGATTGGCGTCGACTTCAGCGTCGGATGGCTTGATCTTGGCGATCAGCTTCATCTGCGGCTGCGGCAAGTCGACGGCGCGGATCGGCAGGCGGCGGTCGGGCTGGGCCACCTTGGCTTTACTGGCCAGGAACTGCTTGACGATGCGGTCTTCCAGCGAGTGGAAGCTGATCACCGACATGCGCGCACCCGGCGCGAGGAGATCGTAGGCGGCGCTCAGTCCGACCTCGAGGTCCTCAAGCTCTTTATTGATGAAAATCCGGATAGCCTGAAAGCTGCGGGTTGCCGGATCCTTGCCTTTTTCCCGAGTCTTGACCGCGTCTGCCACGATTGCGGCAAGCTGGCGTGTGGTTGAAATTGGCTCGACTGCCCGGCGAGCAACAATCGCCTTTGCAATCTGAAAAGCAAACCGTTCTTCCCCATAATCGCGTATGACCTTTTCCAAATGTTGTTCGGTGGCGCTGGCGATCCACTCGGCGGCGGAGATGCCGCGCGTGGTGTCCATGCGCATGTCGAGCGGACCGTCGTTGCGGAAGCTGAAGCCGCGGCCGGCGTCGTCGACCTGGGGCGACGAGATGCCGAGGTCGAGCAGGATGCCGTCGACCTGTTCGATACCGCGTGCGCGCAGGGCCTCGCCCATGGTGGCGAAACTGTCGTGGACGATATTAAAACGCGGGTCCGTGATCTGTTCGGCGGTGGCGATCGCCATCGGGTCCTTGTCGAAAGCGACCAGGCGGCCGTCCGCGCCCAGGCGCGACAGCAGCAGGCGGCTGTGGCCGCCGCGCCCGAAGGTGCCGTCTATATAGATACCATTCTTGCGCTCGCCTTCTTCAAGGTTGAGCGCGTCGACTGCTTCGTCAAGCAGCACCGTGCGATGCTGCAGTGCTGGCACCGTATCGGGTGTAATCATCGGTGCCTCAGAAAGAGAAATTGGAAAGGACATCCGGCATGCCGCCGGCAACCGCCTCGGCCTCGTCTGCGGCCAACTTGGCGGCGTCCCAGATTTCGAAGTGGGTGCCCATGCCGAGCATCATCACTTCCTTTTCCAGCCCGACGGCGCCGCGCAGTTCGGGGGAAATCAGGATGCGGCCGGCGCTGTCGACCTCGACATCGCAGGCGTTACCGAGGAAAATGCGCTGCCACGCGCGCGCCGACATCGGCCAGGCGGCGATCTGGTCGCGGTGGGTTTCCCAGACGGGACGGGGGAACAGCAGCAGGCAGCCGTGCGGGTGGCGGGTGAGGGTCAGGCGGCCTTCGCACTGAAGTGCAAGGGCGTCACGGTGCTTTGCCGGTATTGACATCCGGCCTTTCGCATCGAGATTGATCGCTGACGCGCCTTGAAACACGTAGGTACCTAGTTTTGGAGAGTTATCAGTTTAGTTGTTTTGCGCGCCGGGAGACCTGAATTTCTCCCACAAAACTGCACTTTTTCACACCGTTTCCCACTTTAGAGGAAGCGTTGTTGCTGGTCAAGCGAATTCCGTGAGGAAACTTTCCGATTTTGCCAATGAAACCAAGGACTTAGCGCGCTTCCCTGAAGTGATCTCCAGACAAAATGTCCCGATAAATGAAGCACTTAGCTAAAACAGTGAATGTGCTACCTCATCTAGACAAGCTGTCTTTACGTTTGAGCTAGCTCAATAAATGGGCAGCATTCAGCGCATCTTGGCGGGACGCCGAGGGGCGCACGCGACAGTGCCGACAAAATTGCGCAAAAAGCGTGCGCTGGGTTAGGATTTGTGCATAAAAGGAGCCGCCGTGAGCATCGCCCTTGCCCGTACCCGCCCCGTGTATGACCTGATCGACGTCCAGGACGCCCTCGAGCGCAGCGGCGGACGCTCGCCGGAACTCGACGCCTTCTACGAGCGCATGCTGGAAACCGGCCCCGAGCGCTTCGTCACCACACCCTCCTCGCTTGACGCCCTCGACCCGCTGCGCGACGAATGTCCGAATTTCGACGCGGTACTGGACGACCTGGCGCGCTACCTGCGCCTGGCGCACGCCGGCAACCGCGGCTTCAACCTGATGCCGATCTTGCTGCTGGGCGGGCCGGGCGTCGGCAAGACCCATTTCGCGCGGCGCCTGGCGCGGGCCATCGGCACCGAGTTCGAACTGATCGGCATGAACGCGCTGTCGGCCGGCTTCGTCATCACCGGCAGCTCGGCCAGCTGGCGCGGGGCGAAGTGCGGCAAGGTGGCCGAACGCCTGGTGCGCGGACAGTTCGCCAATCCGGTGGTGGTGCTCGACGAGGTGGAAAAGGCCAGCGGCTCGTCGCAGTCCGATCCGCTGGCGGCGCTGTATCAACTATTGGAACCCGAGACGGCGCAGGCCTTCCGCGACGAATACATCGACGTCGAGATCGACGCCAGCCAGATCTGCTGGGTGCTGACGGCCAATTCCACCGAAGGCATCCCGGCGCCGCTACTGAACCGGATGGCTGTGTACGAGGTGCCGGCGCCGACGCGCGAGCAAGCGGCCGGAATCGCGCGGCGCATGCTGGCGGCGCTGGTCGTGGAGCTGAACCTGTCGGGTTTCGACGAGGGGCTGAGCGATGCCGTGCTCGACAAACTTGCGCCGGTGGCGCCGCGCGAGCTGCGCAAGACCCTGCTCGATTGCCTGGGCTACGCGGTGGCCGAGGGGCGCAGCCAGGTGACGGCCGCCGACGTGCGCCTGCGGGCGGCGCCGGGCAAGGGGCGGATCGGGTTCTAAGCGCACTAGTCGTTCTGATGGCGCAGCCTGGCAGCAAGCAGCCACTTCGCTTCGTTCGGAAACAGGATCCAGATGCGCTGCCAGGCATTGCGCGCCGCGCCACCCAATGCGTTGACGAATTCGCTGGGCGACATCTTGTGGCCTTCGAACACGATATCGTCACCATCGACCGCCGCGTGATAACTCTTGCCGCGGTAACGTGTGCGTAACAGCGTACCCGAGGGCAGGAACAGGTTTTTCCACTGATAGCCGCTGATGGCACGCCGCCCTGCGTACAGGGCGGGCTGCTGCGACTGCAAGGCCAGCCAATGCGCAATCGCCGTTTCTGCGAGCACTGCCAGGTCGCGCCGGTCACCGCCGCGTTCGCGGTAAGCGCACAAATCGTTGAATACGTGAACGGATACAGGAATATCGATGGCATGCTGCCGCATGGGGTTCTTCATAAAAGGCTCCTCACATATTGTTTACGGGTAAACCACGCTGGATTACACAAAAACGCACTATTCATGCAGATGAGAAAGCTAAAAAGATCTAATTAGGGCAAGGACTTGGCAACCCAAAATCGAGAGTTATCTAAAACCAGCTATTTGTTTGACCTCATCAAAACAAATAGTTCGAAATGGTGTGATCTCGTCTGCGCTGGGGTAAACCCGCCAGGGTTTGGCAAGCAGACGGAAAACGCCTCCCCCACGGGGGAAAGACGCCCCGTTTCGCGTTGGGGCATTAGAATGGAAGCAACCGTGCCAATCAGAGAGCTTTCATGACCGACTACGCCTTCACGCCGCCCGCCCTTCCCTCGCTCGCCATCTTCGGCAGCAGCGCCCGCTTCCCGATCCGCCGCGTGTTCTGCGTCGGCCGCAACTATGCCGCGCATGCGCGCGAGATGGGCAGCAACCCGGACCGCGAGCCGCCCTTCTTCTTCACCAAGCCGGCCGATGCCGTGGTGCCGGCCGAGGGCGCGCTGCCCTATCCGCCAGCCACGGGAGACCTGCACCACGAGATCGAATTGGTGGTGGCCCTGCGCAGCGGCGGCGCCGACATTCCGGCGGACGAGGCGCTGGCCAAGGTCTGGGGCTATGGCGTGGGCCTGGACCTGACGCGGCGCGACCTGCAATCGGCGGCCAAGGAAACCGGCCGTCCCTGGGACATGGCGAAAGGCTTCGACGCCTCCGCGCCCTGCTCGCCGCTGCGCCCGGTGAGCAGCTTCGGTCATCCGTCGGAAGACGCCTGCATCCGCATTTCGGTGAACGGCACGGTGCGCCAGGAAGGCACGCTGGACGAGATGATCTGGCCGATCGCCGACATCATCAGCCATTTGTCGCGCCTGGTGACGCTGGCGCCGGGAGACCTGATCTTCACCGGCACGCCGTCGGGCGTGGGCGCGCTGGTGCCGGGCGACCGCGTGCATGGCGAGATCGCCGGCGTCGATGAATTCGACCTGGAAGTCGTCGAAAGGTAGGGTGGTCGGCTCCACCCTGCACGACGCACTGACGCGACGTGTGCGCCGCCCACGCTACTTCCCGCTGCGCAAGGCGGCCAAAAACGCTTCCGGCTGCTCCACGCTCACCAGCAGCGACGGCCCGACCTTCGCCGGCAAATACACCACCTGGCTGCGGTCGGTCATCACGGCAAACACCAGCCCGTCGCCGGCGCCCTTGAAACGGCCTGCCGTATAGCCAGGCATGTGGATGCCGTTGCGGCGCGGGCCGAGATGCGCCTCCTGGATGTCGCCATAGCTGCCGACGCGCGCCGCGTCCAGGTTGAAATCCGACAGCGGCCGGACGTGCTCGTAGAAATGGGCGGCGCGCAGCAGGATCTTGCCGCCCTCGACGCGCAGCGCATTATCGTGCACCGAATAGGCCAGCGTCATCGTGAACGGCAGGATCAGCACCGCCGCCAGCGCCACGTTCTTCATGCTGACGGCCAGGCCGTCGCGGCGGATCACCAGCAAGGGTGCCGCGCAGGCCAGCAGGGTGATCGCCGCCATGGTCCAGAATACGCCGTTGCCCACCGGGGCGATTGCAAACTGCATCCTCTCGCTTCCTCCAATCAGTGTTCGGCCCAGGCCTTGGCGTGATTCACCGCCCTGGCCCAGCGCGCCATCAATTCCTGGCGCCGCTCGAACGGCATGCCCGGCTCGAAGCGGCGCTCGGCGCGCCACAGCGCTTCGATCTCCTCGCGCGAGCGCCAGAAGCCTTGCGCCAGGCCGGCCAGGTAGGCCGCGCCGAGCGCCGTGGTTTCGGTGACGGCCGGGCGCACCACCGGCACGCCGAGCAGGTCGGCCTGGAACTGCATCAGCAAATCGTTGCGCGCCGCGCCGCCGTCGGCGCGCACTTCGGTGACCGGGCAGGCAGCATCCTTCTGCATTGCATCGAGCAGCTCCGCGCTCTGGAAGGCGATCGCCTCCACCGCCGCGCGCGCGATGTGGGCGGCGGTGGTCCCGCGCGTCATGCCGACGATGGTGCCGCGCGCGTACGGGTCCCAGTGCGGCGCGCCGAGACCGACGAACGCCGGCACCAGCATCACGCCGCCGCTGTCGGTGACCGACATCGCCAGCGGCTCGACATCCTTCGATTCCTTGATGATGCCGAGGCCGTCGCGCAGCCACTGCACGGTGGCGCCGCCCATGAAGACGCTGCCTTCGAGCAGATAATCGGTGCGGCCGTCGACCTTCCAGCCGATGGTGGCCAGCAGGCGATTCCGGGACACCGGTGCCATGTAACCAGCGTGCATCAGCATGAAACAGCCGGTGCCATAGGTATTCTTGACCATGCCCTTGGCGTAGCAGGCCTGGCCGAAGGTGGCGGCCTGCTGGTCGCCGGCGATGCCGGACACGGGAATCGTGCGCCCGAACCATGCCTCATCGGTTTGCCCGATTTCGCCGGCGCTGCGCACGACTTCCGGCAGCAGCGCTTCCGGGATGTCGAACAGCGCCAGCAGCGCCGGGTCCCAGCGCATCGTGTGGATGTTGTAGAGCATGGTGCGCGAGGCGTTGCTCACGTCCGTGACATGGCGCCCGCAGAGTTTATAGGCGAGCCAGCTGTCGACCGTGCCGAAACAGAGTTCGCCGCGTTCGGCGCGTGCGCGCGCACCGGGTACGTTATCCAGCAGCCATTGCAGCTTGGTTGCGGAAAAATAGGCGTCGAGTTCGAGGCCGGTGCTGCGCTGGATCAGGCGCGCGTGGCCTTCGGCGCGCAGGCGGTCGCAGGCGCCGGCGGTGCGGCGGTCTTGCCAGACGATGGCGCGCGCGATCGGCTCGCCCGTGGCGCGGTCCCAGACGACCGTGCTTTCGCGCTGGTTGGCGATGCCGATGGCGGCGATTTGCGCGGCGTTGACGCCGCCCTCGCGCAAGACCCGGCGCGCGCAGGCGAGCTGGCTGTCCCAGATGTCGAGCGCGTCGTGCTCGACCCATCCGGGCTGGGGAAAATGCTGGGGAAATTCCTGCTGGGCGCAGGCGACAACCTGGCCCTGGCGGTCGAACAGGATGGCGCGGGAACTGGTCGTTCCCTGGTCGAGCGCCAGGATAAATTGCGACTGCGACTGCGACTGCGGCATCGCTCCTCCGCGCAAAATTCAGTGTAAAGCAGGCCGATAGGCCGGATTCTGTTGGCTGGTCTCCCCGAAAGGACGCCCGCCATGACAATCATTCCTCTAGGCGCCGAATTACTCCGGCGCTCAAGCTTCCTACCCGCACGCTCCGCGAGCAACATCAACGCGTGCCTATTTGGAATTGCTCCGAGTGGAGGTTACCGCGTTTCACCGTAACTAAATACGCTCGTCTCTGTGGCCCTATTCCTCGCCTTATACCTTGCGGCTTTCGGCGGACGGCCGTTAACCGTCACCCTGCTCTGTGGAGTCCGGACCTTCCTCCCGCCAACGCCTTGCGGCGCCAGCCAGCGACTGTCTGGCCTGCTTCACGGGCATCATTGTAACCGATGGGGGTAAATGTGGCCTAGCCGGTTCAGGCTGAAATCGTCGCAGGCCGGCGCGGCGGCGCGGCTGGAGCGCCCGGCAAAGGCAGGGCCGGGGCCGGTGCTCCCTCCCGATGCTCGTTCCCGATCCGGTCCAGATCCTCCAGCCCCATCAGCGGCGCATACATCAAATCCTCCGGATCGGTCGAACGCTGCCAGCCCAGGTGCAGTTCCCCGACCGCGCGCTTGGCCAGCTTGACCGTGCGCTCGCCGGTGCGGTTGGTCAGGCGCGGCTCGCCATCCACGATCTCGAACAGGCGCGCCATCGACACCACCGAGCTGCGCAGGTTCGGACTGTGCATCGAAAACTGGTAGCGGAAGCCGCCCGATTGCGCATTGATGTCGTGCGCGGTCAGGAACAGGCGGTAGGTGTTCGGCCCCAGCCCCGGCAGGCGCGCGCTGGCGCGCACGGCGCGTTCCAGTAGCGCTTCGCCCGCATATTGATCGGTGCCCGGCAGCACGGGGACGCGCAGCGGCGGCAGCCGCATCCCGGCCCGCACGCGGATGCCGAGCTGGCGCGCCAATGCATGGGCGACGGTGGCCGACAAGGCTTCAGGCACGTCGTCAAGCGGCACCACGTACACGGCAACGGCATCGCCGTCCGGCTTGGCGGCCAGGGCGGCGCCGCTGCCCAGCAGCGCGAGGGTGGACAACAGCACTTGGCGTCTCTGCATGGATTCCCCGATGAATGCGTTATTTAATTTTTAGCAAGTTTATCTTGAGCAAATCCAACCGTCCATACATCTTTCATAAGCGACAAGATTGTCAGCCCAACATTTCTGAAAATCGGTGTCGCCATTTGAAAAGCCCATCTTTGGCTGCTGGCATAGAATATTTCGATACCCGGCGATCCCTTGCGACCGGCGAACCCAACAAGGACCACAGAGACATGACGCACCCTTCCCGCACCGGCGGCCAGATCCTGGTCGACGCGCTCCACGTCCACGGCGTCGAGATCGCCTTTGGCGTTCCCGGCGAAAGCTACCTTGACGTGCTCGACGCGCTGCACGATTCCAGCATCCGCTTCGTCATCAACCGCCAGGAAGGGGGCGCGGCGTTCATGGCCGAGGCCTACGGCAAGCTGACCGGCAAGCCCGGCATCTGCTTCGTCACGCGCGGGCCTGGCGCCACCAATGCCTCGATCGGCGTGCACACGGCCTACCAGGATTCGACGCCGCTGATCCTGTTCATCGGCCAGGTCGGCAACGACTTCGTCGACCGCGAAGCCTTCCAGGAAATCGACTACCGCCGCATGTACGGCGAAATGGCGAAGTGGGTCGCCCAGATCGACCGCGCCGACCGCATCCCCGAATACATCGCGCGTGCCTTCCAGGTGGCCACCAGCGGCCGGCCCGGCCCGGTCGTGCTGGCCCTGCCGGAGGACATGCTGGTGTCGCTGGCGGAAGTGGCCGACACCCGCCGCTACCAGCCGGTGCAAGCCGCGCCGTCGCGCGCCCAGATCGACACGCTGCGTACCATGCTGGCGTCAGCGAAAAAGCCCATGGTCCTGCTCGGCGGCGGCAGCTGGAACGCGCAAGCCTGCGCCGACCTGGCGACGTTTGCCGAAGCGAACGCGCTGCCGGTCGGCTGTACCTTCCGCTTCCAGGACCTGATGGACAACGCGCACCCGAACTACGCGGGCGACGTCGGCATCGGCATCAACCCGAAGCTGGCCGCGCGCGTGAAAGACGCCGACCTGGTGATCGCCATCGGCCCGCGCCTGGGCGAGATGACCACCGGCGGCTATACCCTGCTCGATTCGCCGGTGCCGAAACAGAGACTGGTCCACATCCACAACGACCCCGAGGAACTGGGCAGCGTCTACCAGGCCGAACTGATGATCGCCAGCGGCGCCCAGCAAGCCTGCGCCATGCTGGCCGCAATGGAAGCGGTCGACAGCGGCGCCTGGCGCCACACGGTGGAGGAAGCAAAAGCCGACCTCGCCGCATGGCAGGCGCAGCCGCCGATCTTCCAGGATGGCTCGGCCCCGCTCGACCTGTGGCAGGTGGTGCAGGACCTGCAGGCCGCCCTCCCGGCCGACACCATCATCACCAACGGCGCCGGCAACTACGCCTCGTGGGCGCACCGTTTCTGGCGCTACGGCGCCATGCGCACCCAGCTGGCGCCGACGAATGGCGCGATGGGCTATGCCGTGCCCTCGGGCGTGGCGGCGAAGATCGTCGATCCGGCGCGCACCGTGGTCACCTTTGCCGGCGACGGCGAATTCATGATGACCGGCCAGGAACTGGCCACCGCCGTGCAGTACGGCGCCGGCGTCGTGATCCTGGTCTTTAACAACAGCATGTTCGGCACCATCCGCATGCACCAGGAGAAGACCTATCCGGGCCGCGTGTCCGGCACCACGCTGCACAACCCCGATTTTGCGGCGCTGGCGCGGGCCTATGGCGGACATGGCGAAGTCGTCGAACACACGGCCGACTTCGCGCCGGCCCTGGCGCGCGCGCTCGACCATGCGAACGGCAAGAAGCTGCCGGCGCTGATCGAGCTGCGCTACGACGGCAACCTGATTACGCCGAATGCGACGCTGGAGGCCATGCGCAAGGCGGCCGAAGCGGCGAAAGGTTGACCATGGCAGCCGAGGCACGCGAGGACCACGGAAGGAAAACGATGAGCGAGACGCCCGAGCTGGTCCTTTGCATTCCGGGCCCCTGGGCCGGCCGCGAGGAACTGGTACAAAGCGTCTCGGAATGCGACGCGGGCTATGTGTACGCCGGCCACCTGCTGCTCGAAATCGAAACCGGTTTCACCTGCGAAGTGGTATTCGAAGGCGCCGACCCGGCCGTGCCGGCGGCATTTGTCGCGGTCGGCCCTCACTGGGCGCAATCCGAGGCGATGATGGATGTGGCGCGCCACGCATCGGTGGTCTACCTGACCGGCAAGGGCGGCTCGCGCGAGGCGGCCGAGGCCATGATGCGGGCGGCGGCGGCCCTGGTCGATGCCGGCGGCCTGGGTGTGAAGGTGGAAAGCACCGGCATCGCCCACGGCCCGGCCTACTGGACCGAACTGTGCGAGCAGCTGCACCTGCAGACCGCGCACCGGGCGCTGGTGGTCTACGTCACGGGACGCGACGTGTATTCCTGCGGCATGCACAACTTCGGCCTGCCGGAAGCGATCGTCACGCCGCGCGATGGCGACCTGCAGGAAGCCGCCGATTTGCTGCGCACCTTTACCCACTACCTGTTCGCGCAGGGGCCGGTGCTCGAAGACGGACACACCTTCTCGGTGAGCGAAGGCGCACCGGTGTACCGCGTGCGCAGCGCGCCGGCCATGGACTACGGGCCGGAGTCGCTGTTCAACAATCCGTACGGGGCCTGGCGCCTGGAGCCGGAAGTGCTGCAGCAGGCCGAGAAGAAGGCGGGCTGGTGGAGCAGGCTGCGGCATTGAGGCTGGCATTTCAAACAGTCGAAATATTCCCTCAGGGTAACAAAATTATCCTATTATCTGCTGCTACCGAAGCACGACTTGGAGCGCCAGATGAACCAGCCTGTAGCAGCAGCGCCGCGCATTGCGGTGCTGGTCGATTGCGATAACACCGTGCCGGAGGCACTGGACTTTGCCTTGGGTTTGATTCCCCCATCTGCCCGCGTCGTGGCGCGCCAAGGCTATGGCAATGGTGGCACCCTTGCCAAGCAACGCTGGCGTGAGGCCCTCAACCGGCATGCGTTTACACCCTGCCTGCAGTACCAATTCGCTCCGGGCAAAAATTCAGCCGACATAGCACTCGCACTCGATGCGTTGGAGATGATGTTGGAAGACCGGGCTGATAACTTTTATCTTGTGACCAGCGATTCCGATTTCGCCAGCCTGTGCCGTAAACTACGTGTCCGTGGCGGCGCCGTGTCCATTGTCGGAGAGGAGAAAACGCCCCCGATGCTGCAGGAGGCCTGCAACCGGTTCTACACATTCACGCCCGCGCAGGACACCGAGCGCCCCGCACCGCCAGCACCTGAACAAGCAGAGGAAACGGCGCATCCAGCGTTGCAGATCGAGCTCAAACCCGAACATGAACACATCCTGACCCAAGCAGTGGACGCCCTTGCCAAGGGCCGAGCCGATGGCACCGTGGGCTTGACCGAACTAGGTCAGTATTTACGCACACACCATTCTTTTGCAGCTAAACAAAATGGATACGGCACGCTGGTGAAAATGATCGGCAAGTGCTCCTCCTTGCGGGCGACCACCAAGAACGACAAGGCCGCAGTCGTCAGGTCGGCCAGCGTGACTGCAATCCAGCGTCCTGCCAAATAGCGTCGTCTTTCGTTATCAGGCCGGGAAGTACCTCGCTTTAGCGTTCCCTCACGCACAGCCGGGACTTGCGTATTCGTCATTACTGTGCTCTGGTAAAATACTGCGATCCTTTTCGTCGTGCCGGCACCGAATGCCGGCATGTGCATGCAGTCGCTCCCACCAGATACCCATGTTTAGTTTCTTCAAGAGAAAAAAAGCCGAAGCAGAAACCCCGGCGCCGGTCGAGCCTGTCGAAAGTGCGCCCGCACCAGCGCCCGCCCTTGCCCCTGAGCCGCTCGCCATTCCCGAGCCAGCGCCAGCCCCGTTGCCTGCGCTGAGCGCTGAACCCGCCCTCGTCATCGAGGAAACCGCCGAACGCCCGACCTCCCCGGCCGAGCAAAAGAAATCCTGGATGGCGCGCCTGAAGGCCGGCCTGTCCAAGACGTCCAGCAACCTCTCGCTGCTGTTCGTCGGCGCGCGCATCGACGAAGACCTGTACGAGGAACTCGAGTCCGCCCTCCTGATGTCGGATGCCGGCATGGACGCGACCGAGCACCTGCTGAACAACCTGCGCCGCAAGGTCAAGGAAGAAAAGCTGCTCGACGCCGCCGCCGTGAAGGCCGCGCTGAAAGAGCTGATGATCGAGATGCTGGCGCCGCTGCAAAAGCCGCTGGAACTCGGCCGCCACGCGCCGCTGGTGATGATGATCGCGGGCGTGAACGGCGCCGGCAAGACCACCACCATCGGCAAGCTGGCCAAGCACATGCAGCGCTTCGACCAGTCGGTGCTGCTGGCTGCGGGCGATACCTTCCGCGCCGCCGCGCGCGAACAACTCATGGTCTGGGGCCAGCGCAACAACGTTACTGTGATTTCGCAGCAGTCGGGCGACCCGGCAGCGATTGCCTTCGATGCGGTGCAGTCGGGCAAGGCGCGCGGCGTCGACGTGGTGATGGTCGATACCGCCGGCCGCCTGCCGACCCAGCTGCACCTGATGGAAGAGCTCAAGAAGATCAAGCGCGTGATCGGCAAGGGCGCGGATGGCGCGCCGCACGAAACCCTGCTGGTCATCGACGGCAACACCGGCCAGAACGCGCTCGCACAAGTGAAAGCCTTCGACGATGCCCTGCAACTGTCCGGCCTGGTGATCACCAAGCTCGACGGCACCGCCAAGGGCGGGGTGCTGGCGGCGATCGCGCGTACGCGTCCGGTGCCGGTCTACTTCATCGGCGTGGGCGAAAAGCTGGACGACCTGCAGCCTTTCAATGCCGAAGAATTCGTCGAAGCGCTGCTGGGATAATCAAAGCCGATGATCGAATTCCACTCCGTATCCAAGAAATACTCCGCCGATGCGACCGCCCTGCGCGACGTGTCGCTGAACATCGGCAAGGGCGAACTGGTGTACCTGGCCGGTCCGTCCGGCGCCGGCAAGTCGACCCTGATGAAAATGGTGGCCGCCATCGAGCGGCCCAGCAGCGGACGCGTGATCGTGTTCGGGCAAGACATCGGCAAGATCAAAAAGCCCGGCATCCCTTTTTTGCGCCGTAACCTGGGCCTGATCTTCCAGCACCAGCGCCTGCTGAACGACCGGAATATCCTGGCGAATACCATGCTACCCTTGCTCGTCACCGGCGCGCCCAAGGCGCAGGCCGAGCAGCGCGCCCGCGCCGCCCTCGACAAGGTCGGCCTGCTGGAACGGGCAAAGGCGCATCCGCTGGAACTGTCCGGCGGCGAGCAGCAGCGCGTGGCGATTGCGCGTGCCATCGTGAACCGTCCGCAGATCATCCTGGCCGACGAACCGACGGCGAATCTCGACCGCGTGGCGGCCGACAAGGTGCTCGACGCCTTGCGCGCCTTTAACTCGGTCGGCGTGACCTGCCTGATCTCGACCCACGACGAGCAGGTGCTCGACGGTGCCGCGCGCGTGATCCGCCTGGAACATGGTCAGCTGGTATCGAGCGGCGAGCCAGGCAGCCCCGCCACAGGGGAATTCGACGTCGACGCGGGAGGTGCGGCATGAGCCCGTGGATCCGCCAACACCGCTTCGCGCTCGGCGCGGCGCTGTCCACGGTGCGCAAGGCGCCGGGGAGTTTCCTGTTCAACGTGCTGGTGGTCGCGCTGGCGCTGGCGCTGCCGTTTGCCGGCATCACCCTGCTCGACAACGTACGGCCGATGTCGGAACAGCTGTCGGTCGATCCCGAGGTCAGCCTGTTCGTGAAGCCCGAGGCGACGCGCGAGCAAGCCGAGGCCCTGGGTCCGCAGCTGCGCCAGATCATCGACGACAACAAGGCGAGCATCACCTTCATCCCGCGCGAACAGGCGCTGGACGATTTGAAGGCGCGCAGCGGCCTGTCCGCCGCGCTCGACACGCTGGGCGACAATCCCCTGCCCGACAGTTACGTGATGAAGCTGGCCGGCTCGGCCAGCGCGGCGGATGCCTCGCGCATCGATGCCGTGGTCGAGCAGATGCATCAATTGCCGCACGTCGACACCGTGCAGGTGGACTCGGCCTGGGTCAAGCGCCTGGCCGCCCTGCTGGGCGTGCTGCGCCTGGTGCTGCTGTTGCTGGCTGTAACGCTAGGCGTGGTGGTGATTGCGGTGGTGTTCAACACGATTCGTTTGCAAGTGCTGACCCAGCGCGAGGAAATCGCCGTATCGAAGCTGCTGGGCGCGACCGACAACTTCATCCACCGGCCGTTTTATTACACCGGCGCCCTGCTCGGCCTGTGCGCCGGCGCGGTGGCCCTGGGTGGCGTGGCGCTGGCCTTGCAGCCGCTGAACGCGGCGATTGCCGAGTTTGCGCGCCTGTATGCGTCGGAATTCCAGCTGGCGCCGCTGAGTGCGCCTGAAGTCGCCGGCTTGCTGGCCATCAGCGCCGGCCTGGGCCTGATCGGCGCCATGCTGTCGGTGCAGCGTCACCTGGCGCGTTTGAACTGAACGTCGTTTCCGGACAGGCCGTTCCTTTGGTCTGTCCGGACGGAATCACCCTCTTCTTTTTCAAGTCCCCTACTTGTGCGTCTACTTCCATCGCTGAAGTAGGACTTTGCCTCGCCCGCGTGCGAACACGGTGCTTTGTGAGGCAACTAACAGAAACGGGCTTCCACGCGCCTTTACGCTGTGCCTTAAGGTCACACGCAACAATCACACATTTGAGATAACTCAATAGCAAAGCAACGATTCGCTCTACAGTAGACCGGGCGCAAATTGATGCTTAATTGCAATACTTTAGCCAGACTTAAACACCCCTGCCATTCCGAGGGGGTCGCTAGCACTCCCCCTCGGAGAGTGCTAAACTGTAGCTCAAGTGAATGGTAAATGGGTTCGCTTGCATCCGGATTCAAGACCGAAAAAATCATGGGGTGGGGTTGTCCCGCCGCTGAGATGCAGCAGAAATTACTCTACGAGGAAAAGATAATA